>NZ_MNQF01000005.1:0-66918 GCF_001915285.1 Alistipes sp. 56_sp_Nov_56_25 | reverse complement strand
ATTTTATTGCTCGGAACAGATGCAGAACAGAGAATTAAATACCTGTAAACAAGATATTTACTCTTTTCTGCATTTTCTCTTACCTACAAATACCGAACCCCGCGGGGTTCGCCTTTTGGTTCGGGGAGCATTCGCCCCGGCTGTTCGGAAACGCTCTTTTTCAGGGGCGCGGAAGGGGCGGCTGCCGTCGCCGGGGAGGGGCTAATTGCCGCCTTTCAGGCGGTCGGCGTCGAGCTGCGCCCGGGATTTCGACTTGGTTACCAGCCATACCCCCGCGAAGACGCACAGCGCGGCTCCGGCCTTGGTGAATCCGAAGGTGTCGAGTCTGATCGCCACGGTGAACAGCACCGCCACGACGGGCTGCACGTAGTTGTACATCGACACGACCGTGGGCCGCAGGTGGTGCTGGCCGATGGGAACCATCAGGTAGGAGAGGAACGTGGAGCAGACCACGACGTAACCGATTCCGGCCCAGGTCCGGGGCGCCAGCCCGGCGTAGTCGACCGCGGTCAGCGGACGGTAGTAGATCACCACGGCGACTATGGCGGCAAAGAGGAACATCCACTTCATCGTCGTCACGGGCGAGTAGCGGACGATCACGTTGCGGAAGGCCGTGAGGTAGGTGGCGTAGCTGACGGCGCTGACGATGCACAGCACGTCGCCCATGACGCTCGACGAGTGTCCTGTGCCGTGCTGGCTCACGAGAATCAGGATCAGCGCCCCGGCGCATCCCAGAAAGACGCCCCCGGCCTTCAGCCACGTGATCGGCTCGCGCAGGAACAGCGTCGCCAGCACCATCGTCAGCACGGGGACCACCGTGGCGATGATCGACGTGTCGATGGGCGAGGTGAGCGACAGCCCCCACAGGAACAGCATCTGGTTGAGCTGGATGCCGAAGACGGAGGCCAGGAGCAGCAGCGCGATGTCGCGCCGGGCGACCCGTTCGCGGGGCAGCAGCAGCGAGACCGTCCAGAACAGCAGCGCCGCGCCCACCATGCGGTAGACGCTCAGCGCGAAGGGGTTGACCCCTCCGGGGTTGGCCTCGGACCAGAGCACGCTTTTGCCGATCGGGGCGTTGAGTCCCCAGACGATGTTGGCGACCCACAGGGCCGCATGTCCTTTCAGTTTTCCTTTGTCCATCTTTCGTAGCCCGTTCGAGAAGCGGGGGTCTGAAGCGGGGCGGGCGCCGATCCGTTTCCGAATCTCGATTTCGGCCGCCGCCCTTGAATCCCGGCTTTTGGCCGGGGCAAATATAAGGTAAAATTCGGTGCGATAATTGCCCGGTTTTCTTTTTGTGAGTAAAACGCGCTATAATCTCGACCTGGTTTTCGCCAATGTGTTTTTCGGAGCGAATTTTTCGTTCTACGTCTCCCTCACGCGCAATTACCTCGATTTCCAGCAGATATTCATGTTGCAGGTGCTTTCGGCGGCGGTTTTCTTCATCCCCTTCGCCCTTTTCTCCCGCTACTCCTACCGCATTACGTGGCGCGATGCGGGCAACATTCTGATTGTCACGTTGCTGATCGTCTACGGCTGGATGTACATGCTGCTCTGGGGGTCGTCTTACACCACGCCCATCGACGCCTCGGTCATCGCCACGCTCGGCCCGGCCTTCACGCTGATCATGGATCACCTGATGCACCCGCGCAAGTATATCGGGACGCGTGTCGTGGGGGTGGTCTGCGCACTCGTCGGCGCCGGAATCCTGATTCTCGGCGACGGCTTCTCGCTTACCCACGGCAGCCGCGCCCAGGGCAACCTGTTCGTGCTGGCGGCCGTGGTGGCCATCGCCGTCAATACGGTGATTATCAAGCCGCAGCTGGAGAAGCTGGGCACGCTGGTCGTGATGGGGTGGTACTACATCATCGGGCTGGCCATAACGGCGCCCTTCTTCTGGAAATACATCGACCACGTACCGTTTCTGCGGCTTCCGCTGTTTGCGCAGGCCGAACTGGGCTATATCCTCATTCTGGGAACCGTCCTGCCCATGTACCTGCTCTACCGCGGCACGGAGAAGCTGACCTCGGTGCACACGGCGCTTTACCGCTACATCCAGCCCGTGATCGCGGGCATCCTGGCCATTACGCGCGGACAGGCGCATTTCGACGCTGCGAACATCACCGCCTCGGTCTT
The DNA here is from genome assembly GCF_001915285.1 of Alistipes sp. 56_sp_Nov_56_25. Lineage (NCBI taxonomy): Bacteria > Pseudomonadati > Bacteroidota > Bacteroidia > Bacteroidales > Rikenellaceae > Alistipes > Alistipes sp. 56_sp_Nov_56_25. Next base: position 64,785 of record NZ_MNQF01000005.1, on the reverse strand, counting down.
CATCTTCGCGGGCGTCATCCTCGTGGTGGTAGGCTATAAGTATTATGTCCGCCACGGCCTGCCGAAACTGCGCAGCGACGGACGGCTGGAACACTAATCGGCCAGCAGCCGTTCGCGCCAGGCGTCGGGAACCGGTTCGCTCCGCTGGCGTGCGAAGTCGAAGACGACCATCACCGAGCGGCTTTCGCTGCGCACCTCGCCGCCGGCGAGCAGCTGCTGGAAGAGCGTCAGGCTCTTCGTTCCCACCCGTTCGCAGGTGGTCGTCACCCGCACGGGGTCGTGCATCCTGACCTGCCCCAGGTAGGAGGTCGAGGTCGAGACGGTGAGAATCCGCAGGTCTGCGAGCAGCACCTCCGCGCCCAGCACCTTTTCGTAGAACTCCATCTTGCCCACGTCGAAATACATCTGCTGCGAGACGTTGTTCACGTGCTGAAAGGGGTCCACGTCGGAGAACCGTTTCTGAATCGGGGTTTCGAGCGTGCGCGCCATCTTATTCGCGGATGATTTTCACCTCGCCGCCTTCGCCGAACGCGATGATCGACGACGCCTTGCGGGTCGGTTTGCCTTCGAAACGGGGGTTGACGACGAAATCCACGCCGTCGATGATCTCGCGGGCCACGTCCTGCAATCCCACGGGCGTCGCTTCGCCCGAGATGTTGGCCGAGGTCGAGACGATGGGCCGTCCCAGGGCGCGGAGCATCCGGCGGCAGAATTCGTGGTCGGGGATGCGCACGCCGAGCGTCCCTTCGTCGGGGATGAGGTTTTCGGCAAGCCCCGCGGCGCCCGGCAGGATGGCCGTCAGGGGCGAGGTGGCCAGCTCCATCACCTCGAAGGCGATTCCCGGGGCCTTGTTGACGTAGCGGACGATCATGTCGGCCGAGGCGCACAGCACGAGCATTGATTTCTTGTTCCCGCTCCGCTTGAGACGGTATATCCGCTCCACGGCGGCGGAGGAGGTGGCGTCGCAGCCCAGTCCCCAGACCGTGTCGGTGGGGTAGAGGATGATGCCGCCCGCGCGCATCGTGCGCACGGCCTCGTCGACCTCCCTCTGCATTTCGGTTTGCGTCTGCATGGCGGTTATTTCAGGGGTAATATTTCGATCCAGTAGTCGTCGGGGTCGTTGATGAAGTAAAGCCCCATGTCGTGGTTTTCGTAACAGACGCAGCCCATGGCGCGGTGGTGCTCGCGCACGGCGTCGTAGTCGTCCGCCACGCGCATGCAGAGGTGGCTCTCGTTCTCGCCCAGCTCGTAGGGCGCGGCGGCGTGGTCGCGCAGCCAGGTAAGCTCCAGGCGGAAGGGGCTTTGTCCGTCGCCCAGATAGACCAGCGTGAATCCTCCGTCGGAGGCCTCTTTGCGGCCCGTTTCCCGCAGCCCGAGGGCCTTGTCGTAGAAGGCGATGCTGCGGTCGAGGTCCGTTACGTTGATGTTGAAATGGTCGAAACGACTTTTGATCTCCATAGATTCAGGTGTTTTTATACGGTACAAAAGTAATTTTTAATTTTTAATCTTTAATTTTTAACTCCGAATTTTATACCTTTGCACCACGAACGAAAAAATCCGAAAAAAAACGATAATCTTATGGGAAGAGCCTTTGAGTATCGCAAAGCGCGAAAAATGAAACGCTGGGGTCACATGGCCCGCACCTTCACCAAGTTGGGCAAAGAGATCGAGATCGCCGTCAAGGCCGGAGGTTCCGACCCGTCGGGCAACACCCGCCTGCGCATTCTGATTCAGAACGCCAAGGCCGAGAACATGCCCAAGGAGAACATCGAACGGGCCATCAAGCGCGCCACCGAGAAGGATGCCGCCGACTACAAGGAGGTGATCTACGAGGGATACGGCCCTCACGGCATTGCGTTCCTCGTCGAAACGGCCACCGACAACACCAACCGCACCGTGGCCAACGTGCGCATGTATTTCAACAAATGCGGCGGCACGCTGGGCAACAGCGGCTCGGTGGGCTTCCTGTTCGACCACAAGTGCGTCTTCAAGTTCCGCGCCGCCGAGGGTGTCGATCCCGAGGAGCTGGAGCTGGAGATGATCGACCTGGGGGTCGACGAGTTCTACTCCGAGGAGGACGGAATCACGGTTTACGCCCCCTACGAATCGTTCGGCGCCATCCAGAAGTGGCTCGACGACAAGGGCTTCGAGATCGTCTCGGGCGAGTCGGTGCGTATCCCCTCCGACGTGAAGGAGCTTGACGCCGAAGGCCGCGAATCGGTCGAGAAGCTGGTCGAGAAACTCGAAGAGGACGACGACGTGGTGAACGTATACCACACCATGAAGGACGCCGACGAGGAGTAGTCGCTGATTTCACGGGGCGTTTTTGCCCTTGTACCTGCGAGGCACGGACGGGATTACCGGTTCGTGCCTCGCTTCGTTCCCCCCCCCTATGTAGCATGGCTCACTCGAAGAGGACGAACCTTTTTCCCTCCGTCAGGCAGGCGGGGCAGTACCAGTCGGCGTATTCCGACGGATAGAGGTTGCCGCAGTTCGGGCAGACTGCGAACCGGCCCGTGTCCGGGGCGTTGCGTCCTTCCTGCCGGCAGCGTTCCAGCAGGGCGATGTTCCGCATGTCTCCCGCCGAGGCCCAGGTCAGTATGCGCGCCGCATAGCGGTTGCCGCGCTCCATCGCCCGGCGGATGTCGGCTCCGGAGCGTCCGGCGTGGGCCTGTCGTTCGTAGGCGACGCTCCGTTCGAGGTTGCCGTCGGTCGTGCCGCCGAAAATGATGATCTTCCCCGGGGGCGTGTAATGACCTCCGAGATGGAGGATCGCCGTCGCGCAGTTGTTCTCCTGCAACCGCTCGGAGAAGGCCATGGCCCGGAACAGCCGTTCGGCCGTGTGGCGCTTTTCGTCGGCCGCGATGCCTGCGAAATGGTCGTATTGCACCGATTTGACGTGTTTGCGGCGGCAGCAGGCGTCCAGGTCGGCGAGCGTTTCGGCCCACGGCGAACCCTTCGGCGACCGGGGTTCGCGCGTCGCAGCGTAGTACATCCAGGCAAGAATGCCTGCCGATGCCGCGAATAACAGAAGTATCAGACCGAGACGCAGTTTCATAATGTGTTGCCGGGGGAAAGCCGCAGTCCGGAACGTGCATTTTTTGTGCCAACGGGCGCCTGTTTCATCTGCCGCCGGGGATTTTTGCAGCTCTGCTTTGGATTTCGGGTTCCAATCCCTATATTTGTAATCCGTCTTTGCGGAAACCAGGAGCGGGACGGCCTTGGGTATGAAAATCGGATTGAGCCTTTTTGCCGTGGCGGCCGCGGCTCTGCTGGCTGTCGGCTGCGGCGGAGACAAGGGCGGCGGTGAGGACGAGGCGAACTACGACGGCTGGATGCTGACCCGCTGGAAGGACGGTACGGCCTTGACCGGAACGGTTTACCTGCAACTCGGCGAAGACGGGACATTCACCCTTTACCAGAGTATCGGGACGTTCGGGTACGCCCGGTTCACCGGGACCTACGCCCTTGTCGGCGATCCGGCGACCGGGCAGGTGCTTTCGGGGACCTATGCCGACGGTACGCCGTGGGACAGCAGCTATGCGGTTGAAAAAATGACGAAGCGGGAACTGCGGCTCCGCGCGCTGAAGGACGGCGTCGTCTCGGTCTATTCCGGGGTGGCGATCCCTGCTGCGGTGAAGGACGGCGTCACGGCCGGGCGGCTGCGCAGCGCCGCGCAGGGGGAGTCGTTCCTGTAAGGGCCCTTTGCGTTTCAGAATACCGCGCAGACCTCCATGCTGAAGGTGAGCTTGTGAAGCCGTTCGCGCGACGAACGCACCACGGGAGGTGCGACGTCGTAATCGGTCGAGAAGCGCACGCCGAGGTTTTGCGTGGCGAGGTAAGTGGTCGAAAGCCCGGTTCCGAAGGAGAATCCGGCGCGTCTTTCCAGCCTGCGGAAATCCGTGCGGCACGGTTTGTAGATCTCGCACCCTCCGAGCAGTTTGGCGCCCACGAGCCACCGCATCGAAAAGGGGTGGGAAAAATAGGGTCCCGCGTACATCGACGCACACTCCAGATTGTCGTTCTGCGCCACGCCGTTGACTTTCACGCGCAGGTTGGTGCACGACATGCGGCCGCCGAAACCCCAGTAGGGCGTTGCGAACCAGGCGCCCTGCACCGAGACGGCCGGCCCCGAGAGGAACTGCATGTGCATCCCGGGGTAGGGCGTGTAGCTTCCGGGGACGGTCGAGAATCCGAGGCTGAACCCGAGGAACGACGGCCGGCGGCAGCGGTCGTAGACCGAGTAGGTTTCCGTGACGTTCAGCCCCTTCTCCTTGAAAATCAGGTCTGCGAGGAAATATCCCAGCTCCGTGGCGAGGATGCCGATACCGGCTCCGACCATGATGTCGCTCATCCAGTGCCGGTTGTTGAGCTGACGGGTGACGCCCGTGACCGTCGCCACGGTGTAGCCCCCGATGCTGTACCACGGGCTGCGGTGGCCGTACTCCTTGTGGAGCATCGTGGCGGCCATGAAGGCCGTCGCCGTATGCCCCGAGGGGAAGGAGTTGCGCGACGATCCGTCGGGGCGCATCACACGGCAGGAGTATTTGAGCGAGTTGACCCCGATGGCCATGAGTCCCGCCGAAAAGGCGTCGGAGACCAGCATGCGGCCCCATGAACTGCGTCCCCTGACGCCGCAGGCTTTCAGGGCCACCATCGCCCCGGCGGGAGCGTACTGGAGCCAGTCGTCGTAGTCGTGGCGGAACGAACGGCTGTACCCGTTGCGCAGACGCCGGAAGTCGGAATCGTAGGCTGCATCACGACGCCGCCCACGATCAGCGGCGTGCCGACGAAGAGCATGCGGTAGGCTTTTGTCGAGGTGTGGCGGTCGATGCGCCGTCGGAACTCCCCTCCGGCGCTCATGTCTGCGCTGTCCGGTAATTGCGCCGCTGCTCCCAGGCCCGCGAATGAGAGCAGGCAGGCGGCGGTCAGGCGTTTGAGCATCGTATTTTATCGCAACTGTTTTCTTTTTCTGTGGATTGCACGGATGATTTCGCCGCCGACAGCCAGCAGCGAGGTGAATCCGATCACCTCGGCCCATTGCATCCACGAGAGCGGTTCGGTGCGGAACACCTCGCCTCCGAATTCCACGATCAGCACCTGTCCCACGCCGATCGCCGCGAGGATCAGGAAGAATTCGCGGCAGCCGCCGAGACATGTGAAGACCGAATGGCGCGTCTCGAATCCCTTGGCGTTGAACATGTTCCAGAACTGGAGGAAGACGAACGTCGAGAAGAACACGGTCAGTTGCTCCACCGTGAGTCCGCCTTGCAGGATCGTCCACCGGAAGAGCATTCCCAGCAGTACGACCACCATCGCCGCGCCGCACGTGAAGAGGGTGCGGGCCATGGCGGGGGTGATGATGAATTCGTCCCTCGGGCGCGGTTTGTCGCGCATCACTTCGGGGTTGGGCGGCAGCGAGGCCATGGCCATCGCCGCGAAGGTGTCCATGATGATGTTCACCCAGAGAATCTGCACCACCGTGAGCGGCATGTCGGTTCCGAACAACGCGCCGATGAAGCAGATGGTGATGGCCGCGAAGTTGATCGTCAGCTGGAACAGCACGAAACGCTGGATATTGCGGTAGAGCGAACGCCCCCACATGACGGCCGTGGCGATCGAGGCGAACGAGTCGTCCAGCAGCGTGATGTCCGAGGCGTCCTTCGCCACGGAGGTTCCCGAGCCCATCGAAAGACCCACGTTGGCGAAATTGAGCGCTGGGGCGTCGTTCGTGCCGTCGCCCGTCACGGCCACCACCTCGCCGCGCTGCTGCAACAGCTTGACGAGACGCTGCTTGTCCAGCGGCCTGGCCCGGGACATGATCTTCAGCTCCTGCACGCGTCCCTGCAGCTCCTCGTCGCTCATGGCGGCGAACTCCGTGCCGGTGATGTGGTTCCGTTCGCCATCCGCGGCGTCGTTCCACAGCCCGATCTGGCGGGCGATTTCGCGCGCCGTGGCCGGGGTGTCGCCCGTGACGATCTTGATGCCGATTCCCGCCTCCAGGCAGCGTGCGACGGCCGCCGGAACGTCCTCGCGCACGGGGTCCGAGATGGCGGCCACCGCCGCGAAGTGCAGCCCGCCCGCCTTGACCGCTTCGAGGCAGTCGTCCGACGCGGTTTCCGCCCACGCCACGGCCAGCGTGCGCATGGCGCGGCTCTGGAACCCGAGGAGCTGTTCGGCGACCTGCGCGTCCTTGCCGTCCGGGGCGCACATCGTGCGCACGATCTCCGGGGCGCCCTTCACACAGAGGATGCGGCGGCCCGAGATGCCGCTTTCGATGATCGTCGCCATGTATTTGCGTTCGGTCGAGAAGGTCAGCCGGTTGACGATCTTCGCTTCGGCGCGCAGCGGTTCGTAGTCCTCGCCTCCGGCGCGCATCCATTCGAGCAAGGCCCCTTCCGTGGGGTTGCCGATGATATGGCCTTCGGCGTCGAGGAACGCCGTGGTGTTCAGGGCCACGACCTCGGCGAATTCCCGTGCGGGAAGCGTGTCGTAGCGGATCAGTTCCTGCACGTGCATGCGGTTCTGGGTCAGCGTGCCGGTCTTGTCGGTGCAGATGACCGTCACGGCGCCCATCGTCTCGCAGGCGTGCATTTTGCGCACGAGGTTGTTGGTCTTCAGCATCCGTCGCATGGACATCGCCAGCGACAGCGTAATCGACATCGGAAGCCCTTCGGGCACGGCCATGACGATGATGGCCACCGAAACCATGAAGATTTGCAGCACGTGCTGCGAGATGGTCAGCCAGTCGCTCTCGAGCAGCCCGCCCGCGAAGATCGCCTTTCCGAGCATCACGCAGAAGATAAGCGCCGAAAGGAGGATGCCCAGCCGGCCGATCAGACGCGAGAGGCGCGTCAGCTGACGGTCGAGGGGCGTCTGCTCTTCGCTCTGCACGGTCGACTGCTCCGTGACGCGTCCGGCTTCGGTCGCATCGCCCACGGCCGTTACGACCATCACGCCGTACCCGTCCGCCACGGTCGTGCCGCGCAGCACCGCGTTCGAGGGATAGGTCGCCTCGGGGTCGAAGTCGGCTTCGTTGACCGTCTTGTCCACCTCGGGTTCGCCCGTGAGCGTCGATTCGTTGATTTTCAGCGATACGGCCTCGACCAGTTCGCCGTCGGCGGGAATCGTCTCGCCGCTCTCGATGTAGACCACGTCGCCCGTGACCACGTCGCGTCGCGGAATTTCGCGGATCGACCCTTCGCGCATCACCTTCACGGGGATGTCGTCGTTCACCTGGTTGAGCCTCCGGAAACGCCGCTGGGCGTCCCATTCGAACCAGAATCCGACGCAGGTGGCGAGGATGATGGCGCAGATGATGCCCACCGATTCGGTGAAGTCCTTGTGGACGAATCCGATGATGAGCGACAGCACGGCGGCCAGCAGAAGGATGCGGATGATCGGGTCGCGGAATTTTTCCAGCAGCAGGCGCCAGGCCGAATCGTCCTTCGGCGGGGTGATGACATTGTCGCCGTGACGCCGGCGGCTTTCGTCGATTTGCGGGGTAGTCAGTCCTTTGGGGTTGTAGCGAATCATCGGGTATTATAGTTTGTGTACGGAAAATTGTCGTGTCGAGGCGTCGAGCCGCACGGCGATGAACAGCAGGATCGTGAAGGCGATGAGCGACGAGCCTCCGTAGCTCATAAACGGCAGCGGAATGCCCATCACGGGCATCAGGCCGATGGTCATGCCCACGTTGACCAGCACGTGGAACAGCAGGATCGCCGCCACGCAGTAGCAGTAGATGCGTCCGAACGGCTCCTGCTGCCGTTCGCCCATGCGCATCAGCCGCAGGATCAGCAGGCACAGCAGCGTCAGCACCACGACCGAGCCGAGGAATCCCCACTCCTCGCCCACGGTGCAGAAGATGAAGTCGGTGTGCTTTTCGGGGACGAACCCGTATTTGATCTGGGTCCCTTCGAGGAAGCCCTTGCCCCAGAAGTTGCCCGAGCCGATGGCGATTTTCGCCTGGTTGACGTTGTAGTCGGTTCCGAGCGGGTCGCTGATGATGCCCAGGAAACTCAATATACGGTCGCGCTGGTGCTGTTTGAGGATCGAATTGAAGATGTAGTCGGTGGTGGGCAGGAAGACGAGCGAACCGACGAACAGTCCCAGCGTGATGAAGATGTTGGCGAGATTCGAGCGGTAGGCGTATACGGCAGCGAAGACCACGGCCGCGAGGGTCGTTGTGAGCAGGCTGTGGTAGAGATCGAGCGTTCCGGGGGCGATCAGCGCCATCACGAGGCACAGCAGGATGGCCGACAGCATCACCGCGGCCAGGAACACGAGGCGCGAACGCCACTGGCCGTTCATCATCGCCTCGGAGAGCGTGCAGACCAGAATCAGCGCCACGAGCAGCGTCATCGGCGAGAGAAGGAACGAGACGATGAACAGCGCGGCGATCAGCAGCACCGGGATGCAGAGCCATTTGTTCAGCCCTTCGCGGTAGAGCACGAAAAGGAACGACCCCAGCACGATGCCCGATCCGGTGTCGTTCTGCAGGATGATGATGAAGAGCGGAATGCAGATCACCACGGCGACCTTCATCAGGTCGCCCGCGCGGTTGATCGAGAAGGAGTATTCGCTCATCACGCGGGCCAGGGCCAGGGCCGTGGCGATCTTGGCGAACTCCACGGGCTGCACGCGCAGCGACCCGAACTCGAACCACGCCTTCGCGCCGTTGACCTCGCGGCCGAAGAGCAGCGCGGCCACGAGCAGCGCGATGCCGCCCAGATAGGCCGGGTAGGCGAACATGTGGTAGAACCGTTCGTCGAGCAGCAGGACGATGATCGCCGTGACCCACGCCATGCCGATCCACATCAGCTGCTTCATGTAGAAGTGCGAGAACGAGAGCAGGTCGGCCGCGCTGTCGTCGTACGACGCCGAAGTGATCGAGATCCATCCCGCCGCGACGATCAGCACGTAGAGCAGGACGGTCCAGCCGTCCACGCCGTAAAAGATGCCGTTATGCCGGTTATTTGTCATAAGCGGGATAATAGATGTTCATGTCCTTGATGTATTGCAGCAGTTCGGGCCTGCGGATCGTGTCCGTCAGGTAGTACTCTTCCAGCAGGCTGGCGATCGGCAGGGCCGCCGAGGCGCCGAATCCGCCGTTTTCGACGTAGACCGAAATGGCGATCTTCGGATTGTCCTTCGGTGCGAACGAGAGAAAGGTCGAGTGGTCGCGGCCGCGCGGGTTTTCGGCCGTTCCGGTCTTGCCGCAGACGTCCAATCCTTCGAGCCGGGCGCGGGTCGAGGTTCCCCCGACGTTCACGCCCCGCCACATGCCCTCGACGATGGGTTCGAAGTGTTTCGGCTCGACCATCGTGTAGTGGCGTTCGTAGAAACGCGCGTCGAGCGAGTCCTGTCCTTCGATCTTCTTCACGATGTGCGGGATGTAGTAGTAGCCGCGGTTGGCCACGATGCACGCCAGATTGGCCAGCTGCAACGGCGTGCAGCCCAGCGCATCCTGCCCGATCGAGAGCGACAGCACCGTGAGCGAGTTCCACGAACCCCGGTACTGGCGGTCGTAGTAGGCGCGGTCGGGCACGTATCCGTTGCCCTCGTCGAGGAAGTCCGAACCCAGCTTGCGCCCGAATCCGAAGCTCTCGACATATTGTTTCCAGACGTCGTAACCCTCCTTCACGCTTCCGTATTTGGGGTTGTCGAGGATGTCGCGGAAGACGTAGCAGAAGTAGGCGTTGCACGAGGTCGCCACCGCGAAGCGCAGGTCCAGCGGCGAGGCGTGGGCGTGGCAGGCCATCTTCAGGCGGCCCGCCTGGTAGCCCATGTGGCAGGAGTGCAGGTCCGAAGGCCGGAGCACCCCTTCCTGAAGGCCGATCAGCCCCTGCACCAGCTTGAAGGTCGACCCCGGGGGATATTTGGCCTTCACCGCACGGTTGAACAGCGGCTTGCGCTTGTTGTAGAGCATCTTCATGTAGTTGTTGCCCCGCTCGCGCCCCACCAGTTCGTCCGGATCGTACGTCGGCGAGGAGACCATCATCAGGATTTCGCCCGTCGAAGGCTCGATGGCCACCGCGGCTCCCACCTTGCCGCGCATCAGCTCCTCGCCCAGCAGTTGCAGGCGGGCGTCGATGGTGCTCACCAGATAGCGTCCCGGTTCGGGAACCGAGTCGTAGCGGCCGTTCATGTAGGAACCCTTGATCGCCCCGTGGGTGTCGATCTCCTGAATCCGGACGCCCTTGCGGCCCCGGAGCTGCGGCTCGTAGGCTGACTCCACGCCGTTCATCCCTACGTAGTCGCCCGTCTTGTATTCGGGGTTGCGCTTCAGGTAGTCGGGGTTCACCTCGCTCACATACCCCAGCAGGTTGCCGCCCACTTCGCGGGGATACCGGCGGACGGTGCGGTAGACGGTGTAGAACCCCCGGAAGTTGCACTCGTCGAAGCGCAGTTTGTCCTCCTTGGAGATGTAGTTCATAATCAGCCGCGGCGCCCGCGGACGCATCCGCGCGTTGGCCAGTTCGCGTTCGAGCCGGGCGCGCGAAAGTCCCAGCACGTCGCACATGCGGGCCGTGTCGAAGCCCTGTTTGCCGATTTCGCTCGATATGACCATCAGGTCGTAGCATTCGCGGCTCTGCACCAGATATTCGCCGTTGCGGTCGAAGACCTCGCCGCGCGGCGGGTACTGCACGACGTGGCGCAGCACGTTGGCGCGCGCCAGATCGTCGTAGCGCGAATCGAAGAGCTGGATGTAGGCCAGCCGTCCGACGATCAGCGCGAAGATCAGCAGGACGATGACTTGCAGGGTGCGCATCCGCATGAAACTCTCGGAGTTTCTCATATGCGCACGGGGATTTTGGCGGTGAAGATGCGGGCGATGATCCAGATGAAGCCCGCCGATACCGCCGTGCTGACGACGATGCGCAGCAGCGTATGGAGCGCGTGGGTCCACGAAAGGGCCTCCAGCGAAAAGAATACGGCGTGATGCACGAGCGTCAGCGCCACGAGGTAGGTGATGAACTTTCGTTCGCCCAGGCGCGCCGACGAGGGGATGCCCCCTTCGCGGACGTTGTCGCGGCCGCAGATCATGCCGGCGAGGGTCGGGCGCAGGAAGGCGATCAGCAGCGTGGCGATCGTGTTGATCCCCGCCGCGCCCATGGCGAAGTCCATCGTGACGCCCAGCGCCAGTCCGGCGCCCAGAACTGCCGCGGGCGGCGTGTCGAGCGGCAGCAGGGCGATGAAGACGATGTATACGAGCGGGTTGAGGTAGATGCTGATGGTCAGGTTGTCGAACAGGAAAACCTGAAGCAGCGCCGCCGCCGCGAAAAGTCCGAGATATGGTAGTGTGCGGTACATTTAGTCGTTCCGGGTGTGTTGTTCGATTTGTTCGCTTTGCTGCAGGTTGCGGATTTCGTAGAAGTCGCGGTTGCCGACCAGCACGACTTCGTTCAGCCGCGACATTTCGGCTGCGAGCCGCACCCGTACCGTGTAGGCCGTGCGGGTCTCGTTGAGCGAGGCGCTCTCGACCCAGCCGATCAGCACGTCGGCGGGAAAATACTGCGAGAATCCGGTCGTCACGACCTCCTGTCCGGGCTTCGGGTCGGCGTATTTCGACAGCTCGCCGAGGATCACCACGTTCTGGTCCAGCCCGTCCCAATAGATCGAGCCGTAATATTCGGCGTCGGCGAGCTTGCCGCTGGCCCGGAACGAGGTGTTCAGCACCGACATCGCCACGGCGTAGCGTTCCGTGCAGTCGACGACGTAGCCGGCCATCGCGCCGTCGGGCGAGAGGACGGCCATCTCTTCGACCACGCCGTCCTGACGTCCGCGGTTGAGCGTGATGAGGTTCTGCGCCCGGTTGACCGTGTTGGCCACGACCGATGCCGTGACGAAGCGGTATTTCGATTCGCCGATGTCCTGCATATAGCTGTCCAGCCGCGCGTTGGTTTCGGCCTCCTCGTACTGGGCGAGCCGCTCTTCGAGCTGTGCGACGCGGCCCAGCAGCAGCCGGTTTTCGTGTCCGAGGCTGAAGTAACGCCTTATGCCCGCGAAAAATCCGTGCACGCCTCCCGCCACCTGGTTCGACCGTGCGAGCAGCCGGGCCTGGGTGTAGTGGGTGGAGTGGGCGTAGTAGCTGATGGCCGCGACCTCCAACGCCACGAACAGCACCACGACGTAGATGCTTCGTATGAACTCGAACAGTTTGCGCAAAGCAGTTCCTTAATTTAAGATTGCGGACCAAGGCCCGCAATCCGTATTTGTCAATTTATCCGATTCTTGTCGGAACGAACCGTATTTCGGGCTTCGCGAAGTCGGCGGTGCAGGGGCATACTCGGGTATGTGACTGCACCGGAGGGCGAACGACGTGCGGAAGACGGCCGTTATCGCAAGAATCACTTCATCAGGAACGAGAACCGGTTGATATTCTTCAGCGCGATTCCCGTTCCGCGGGCGATGGCCCGCAGCGGGTCTTCGGCGATGTGGAACGGAATGCCGGTCTTTTCGTTCAGCCGCCGGTCGAGTCCCTTGATCAGCGCGCCGCCGCCGGCGAGGTAGATGCCGTTCTTCACGATGTCGGCGTACAGCTCGGGCGGCATGGATTCGAGCACCTTCATCAGCGCCGCGTCGATCTTCGTGAGCGACTTTTCCAGCGCGTAGGCGATTTCGCTGTACGAGAGCGACACGGTCTGGGGCAGTGCGGTCAGCATGTTGGGACCCGTCACGACGAAGTCCTCGGGCTCCTGCTCCAGGTCCGAAACGGCGGCGCCGATCGAACATTTGATCGCCTCGGCCGTGCGTTCGCCGATGCGGATGTTGTGCTGCTGGCGGACGTAGCTCTGGATGTCGTTGGTGAAGACGTCGCCCGCGGTGTTGATCGACTCCGAGCAGACGATGCCCCCCAGCGAGATGCAGGCGATCTCCGACGTGCCGCCGCCGATGTCGATGACCATGTTGCCTTCGGGGGCCTCCACGTCGAGACCCGCGCCGAGCGCCGCGGCCATCGGTTCGTAGATCATGTAGACTTCGCGCCCTCCGGCGTGTTCGGCCGAGTCGCGCACGGCGCGTATTTCGACGTTGGTCGACCCGGAGGGAATGCAGATCACCATGCGCAGCGAGGGTGCGAAGAGGCTGCCCGAGGTCTTGACCTTCTTGATCATGCCGCGCAGCATCAGCTCCGTGGCGTTGAAGTCGGCGATCACGCCGTCTTTGAGCGGACGGATGGTTTTGATGTTCGGGTTGGTCTTCTCGTGCATCTGGCGGGCCTGCTGGCCGATGGCCACGAGTTTGCCCGTGTGGACGTCCAGCGCCACGATCGAAGGTTCGTCGACGACGACCTTTCCGTTGTAAATTATCAGCGTGTTGGCCGTTCCGAGGTCGATGGCCAACTCCTGTGTCAATGAAAAAATTCCCATATTCCTACACCCAACTGTTCTGTTTCGTGAAATGCTTTATTCTCAATCCGATACGCACCCGCGACGCCGCTTCGGGCTTCGGCGGATGACATATCCCGACAAAGGTAGCAAAAAGCCCCGGAACTTTTTGTATTTTATTCTGATTTTTTTTAATTACATTTGTGCTGGAAAAACTGAATCTCCGCATGGAATACAAAATCGGAACCGACGCCCGCTGTGCGGTCATCGGCTATGGAAGCTGGGCGACGGCCATCGTCGGACTGCTTGCAGCCAACGGCCGGCGCGTAGGGTGGTATGTCCGCAATCCCGAGGTGCTCGAATCGCTGTGCTCGGACGGCCGCAACCCCCGCTATCTGAACGATCTGGAGTTCGACCGCAACAGCATCGCCCCCTCTTCCGACCTTGACGCCGTGGTGCGCGACGCCGACATCGTGATCCTCGCCACGCCTTCGGCCTACCTCAAGGATTTCCTCGCCCCGCTGACCGTTCCGCTCCGTGACAAATTCGTCGTTTCGGCCATCAAGGGCATCGTCCCGGGCGACTATCAGACCGTCGTGGAGTACATCCACGACCATTACGGGCTGTCGTATAGGCAGATCGGGCTGGTGACCGGGCCTTCGCACGCCGAGGAGGTCTCGCGCGGCAAGCTTTCGTACCTCACGGTCGTCTGCGCCGATCCCGAAAACGCGCGGCGCATCGGCGAACGCTTTGCCGGGGAGAACATTTGCTTCAGCTATTCCGCGGATCTCTATGGCGTCGAATACGCCGCAATTCTCAAGAATATCTACGCCCTTTCGGTCGGCATCGCCGTGGGGCTGGGCTACGGCGACAATTTTCTGGCCGTGCTGATCGCCAATGCGGCGGGCGAGATGACGCGTTTCCTGGAGGAGAGTTATCCCGATGAGCGCAACACGCAGGTCTCGGCCTATCTGGGCGACCTGCTGGTGACCTGCTATTCGACTTACAGCCGCAACCGCCGGCTGGGGCTGCTCATCGGCCACGGCTGTACCGTCAAGAGCGCCCTGAACGAGATGACGATGGTCGCCGAGGGCTATTTCGCGGCCGACTGCATCCGTCACATCAACTTCCGCCACCGGGTCGACATGCCCATCGCCGACATGGTTTACCGGGTGCTCTACGAGGGCGCCTCGGCGCGCAGGTGCATGCAGGAACTGACAACCAAATTAATTTAGTTAGCGATATGATGAAAAATGTGAAATTGGACATTGCCAAGACGGGCATTGAAATTTCCGCCGACATCGAGGCCAAAGCGCAGGCCGCCAATGCCCTGCTGCATTCGGGCAAAGGCGCCGGCAACGATTTTCTGGGTTGGGTGCACCTCCCCTCCTCGATTTCGGAGAACGAGATCGACGCCATCCGGAAGGAGGCTGCGAAACTGCGCTCGAAGGCCGACGTGGTCGTCTGCATCGGCATCGGCGGCTCGTACCTCGGCGCCAAGGCCGTGCTCGAAGCCATGAGCGACCCCTTCAAACTGCTGCACAAGGAGCAGAAGGACCCCACGGTCATTTTCGCCGGACAGAACATTTCGGAGGATTACACCGCCGAACTGCTCGCCGCGCTGAAGGAGCATTCGATCGCCGCCATCGTGATTTCGAAGTCGGGCACGACGACCGAGCCGGCCATCGCGTTCCGCCTCATAAAGGCCGAGATCGAGAAGCGTTACGGCAAGAAGGAGGCTGCGGAGCGTATCGTGGCCATCACCGACAAGGCGCGCGGGGCGTTGAAGACGCTCGCCACGCAGGAGGGATACCCGACGTTCGTCATTCCCGACGATGTGGGCGGACGTTTCTCGGTGCTGACCCCCGTGGGGCTGCTGCCGCTGGCCGTCGCCGGCGTGGACATCGCGGCCCTTGTCCGCGGTGCGCAGGAGATGGAGAAGGCCACGGCCGAAGGCGTTGCTTTCAAGGAGAATCCGGCAGCCGTCTACGCCGCCGTGCGCAACATCCTCTACGACGGAGGCAAGAAGATCGAGATTCTGGGTTCCTACGAACCTAAACTGCAATATATCAACGAGTGGTGGAAACAGCTCTACGGCGAGAGCGAGGGCAAGGAGGGCAAGGGCATCTTCCCGGCGAGCGTCACGCTGACGGCCGACCTGCACTCGATGGGCCAGTATATCCAGGACGGCGAGCGCACCCTGTTCGAGACGATCATTTCGGTGGCCAAACCCGCCGCCGAAGTGCTGATCGAGGCTGACGGGGAGAACCTCGACGGGCTGAACTTCCTGGCCGGGAAGCGCATTTCGGAGGTCAACCGCATGGCCGAGCTGGGCGTTCAGCTGGCCCACGTGGACGGCGGCGTGCCGAATATCCGCATCGAGATTCCCGAAATCTCGGAGAGCGTGATCGGCGGCCTGCTGTACTTCTTCGAGAAGGCCTGCGGCATCAGCGGCTATATGCTGGGCGTGAATCCCTTCGACCAGCCGGGCGTCGAGGCCTACAAGAAGAACATGTTCGCCCTGCTGGACAAACCCGGCTACGAGGAGGCTTCGAAAGCCATCAAGGCCCGTTTGTAAAACGGGTTTCAGGGGCGTGGGCGGCGGCGTTTCCGAGCTGCTCCTGCGCTTCCATCCGGCTGGTTTCTAAAGCCGATACCGAAAAAGCCAATCCCCGCCGGGGATTGGCTTTTTTTATTTATTGGCCGCGGCGTTTATTGACCGCGCACCCGTCTGCCTTTCTCGGTGAAAATCTCTGTTTCGCCCTCTTTCTGCATGTAGAGCAGTTTTTCCCGGAAACCGCCGTTCGGAGCCGCGACGCTCTTTCCGGCTTCTGCCGTGTCGGCCTGCGTGTCGATAACGGTATGCCCTTCTTTGTAATAAACAGCGTCGTAGACGCACGGGACGATCGGTCGGCCGCGGTCGTTCAGCACGCCCCACTTGCCGTCGCGCCGGACGATTGTGAATCCGGGGGTGGCTATGAGCAGGTACGCCAGCTCATAGACGCACGGCACGACGAGGCGGCCTTTCGGATCGATGCAGCCCCATTTCCCGTCGGCGAAGCCCAGGTTCTGCAACCGGGTGTCCGCGAAATCCGTGCGACCGTCGTTCACGAACGCCACCTTGTCCCGGACCGGGAAGATGAACCCGTAGAACGGCGTGACCCGGTTGCCTTTCCGGTCGATCAGGGCCGTTGGGCAATCCGAGAGAATCGGCACTTTGAATTTGTCGACTTCGTTTTTGACCATCGCGACGCTCTTGTCGAACCCGTATTCCCCGAAACTGCCGCACCAGTCGTATTGCAGGGGGACGGCCGTTGCGCCCGAGGGGTCGATGAACCCCCATTTGCCGTTGAGCCGTACGGCGGCCCGGTCGCCGATAAACTGCCGGGCGTCTTCGTAACGGGCATTCCCGAAAACGGCGTGGCCGTATTCGTCGGTGAAATAACACGGGGCGGAACCCCGCGTCCGGTTCATGTAAAGCTGCGGACACTGCGAAGCGGCGCACGATGACAGCGCGAGGCTGATTAATAAGATATATGGACGCATCGGTTTAATATCTGACGTGTTTCTCCGTGTCGTGTTTTTTCTCAAAAATGTACTGTTCCTTCCAATTCAGGGGCGCAGCTTGCATTATATTATTTATAGATGCAGGGGGGGGACAAAAAAGGCGAACTTGAAGAGAGTTCGTCTTTTTTCATGGAAAAAAATCGGCCTATATGACTCCCTGCTCGACCATCGACTTGGCGACTTTCATAAAGCCCGCGATGTTCGCGCCCTTCATGTAGTTGAG
Organism: Alistipes sp. 56_sp_Nov_56_25; assembly: GCF_001915285.1. NCBI lineage: Bacteria > Pseudomonadati > Bacteroidota > Bacteroidia > Bacteroidales > Rikenellaceae > Alistipes > Alistipes sp. 56_sp_Nov_56_25. Next base: position 47,664 of record NZ_MNQF01000005.1, on the reverse strand, counting down.
GTAGCCGTCCTTCTCGGTGCCGTACTCCACGCAGGCGTGGTGGATCGACGACATGATCTGGTGCAGCTTGGCGTCGACCTCCTCGGCCGTCCAGTTGAGCTTCTGCGAGTTCTGCGTCATTTCGAGACCCGACGTGGCCACGCCGCCGGCGTTCACGGCCTTGCCCGGTCCGTAGGGAATCTTCGCCGCGATGAAGGCGTCGATGGCCTCCGGGCGGCAGCCCATGTTCGAAACCTCGGCCACGACTTTCACGCCGTTGGCCAGCAGCCGTTTGGCGTCCTCGCCGTCCAGCTCGTTCTGCGTGGCGCACGGCATGGCGATGTCCACCTTGACCTCCCACGGTTTCTTGCCCGCGAAGAACTGCGAGCCGGGGAATTTCTTGGCGTAGGGTTCCACCACGTCGTTGTTCGACGCGCGCAGTTCGAGCATGTAGGCGATCTTCTCGGCGTCGAGACCCGCAGGATCGTAGATGTATCCGTCGGGACCCGAGATCGTCACCACCTTGGCGCCCAGTTCCGTGGCCTTCGTCGCCGCGCCCCAGGCCACGTTGCCGAAGCCCGAGATGGCGATGGTCTGGCCCTTGATGTCCATGCCGGCCTTTTCGAGCATCTGACGCAGGAAATAGACGGCTCCGAAGCCCGTCGCCTCGGGACGGATCAGCGAACCGCCGTAGGTCATGCCCTTGCCCGTCAGCACGCCGGTGTTCTCCTGGGCCAGCTTGCGGTACATGCCGTAGAGATAGCCGATTTCGCGTCCGCCGACGCCGATGTCGCCTGCCGGAACGTCGGTCTGCGGACCGATGTGACGCCACAGTTCGGTCATGAAGGCCTGGCAGAAGCGCATCACCTCACGGTCCGACTTGCCTTTGGGGTTGAAATCCGAACCGCCCTTCGCGCCGCCCATCGGAAGGGTCGTCAGCGCGTTCTTGAAGATCTGCTCGAAACCGAGGAACTTCAGGATCGAGGGGTTCACCGAGGGGTGGAAGCGCAGTCCGCCCTTGTAGGGGCCGATGGCGTTGTTGAACTGCACGCGGTAGCCCGTGTTCACCTGCACGTCGCCCTTGTCGTCGACCCATACGACCTTGAACGTGAAGGTTCGGTCGGGTTCCACGATGCGTTCGGCGATGCGGTTTGCCTCGAATTCCGGGTGCTGGTTGTAAGCATCCTCCACGGTCATCAGAACTTCGCGCACGGCTTGCAGGTATTCGCTTTCGCCGGGGTGCTTGCGCTCGAGTTCCGCCATAATTTTGTTAACGTTCATAGCTCTATCGGTTTTTGGTTGGTTTGCATCTCCTGTTCGGATTCTATCTTTTCACAAATATAAAAATATTTCCGACAGATTGTAATCTTTTCGGGGAAATTTATTTAAAATCCTAATCGTTTTTCCCTTCGCGTACCATGCCTTTGTTCGAACGCCCGTCGATGCAGACCCACAGCGGGCTGTCGAAGCGCACCTGCCGCAGGTACGTTCCGTCGTACAGCGCCTGTCGGGCGTCGAGTTCCTTTTCGCGGAAGAGGCCGTCGCCGCGGAAGGGGTTGATCGTCAGGTAACCCACGCCCAGCGAGGTGACGTTCTGGAAGAAGTGCGTGCCCTGCGAAGGCTCCACGTCGAACTTCTCGATGCCGCATTCGACGATCACCCTGGCCTCGGAGATGTGGTTCCACTTGACCGGAACCCCGAGGAACGGGTCCGAGGAGCCCCAGCGGCCGGGTCCCACGAGGATGTACGGCCGCCCCTGGTCGCGCATGCGGTTGTTGAGCGTCAGCAACTCTTCGGCGATCTTCTCGGTCGAGAGCGAGTCGAAGGCCTCGGATTTCACATAGATGATGTCGGCGATGTCGGTCATCTGCCCGATGCCGAGGGCCTGCTCGCCGTAGATCAGCGCGCGGGAGGCGTCGACCTCGTTCCAGTCGATGGACCGGTTGTCCTGGTTGTCGATGATCGGACGGATCTGCAACAGGTTGAAAACCTGCCGCTGTCCGGGCGCCACGTCCATGTTGACGGCGAATTCCACCTCTACGGGACAGCGCATCTCCTCGGCGCCCATCGTGAGGATGTCCGAGATGATTTCGGCCAGCGGGAAGGTGTTGTACTTGAGGATGTTGTTGAACGTGATGACCTTGCGTCCCTGGTCGAACGGGCTGTCGGAGATGCGTTCGTTCTCGCGGTCCCAGACCGAGCAGACGAATTTCGAGTTGCGGAAGCCGCCGATCTGGGTGAGTCCCAGCCGGCGCAGGTTCACCGCGTCGTCGATCGACGTGCGGAACTCCTCGGGCCGCAGGCTCAGGGCGAGCACCTCGTTCTGCGTGTCGCGCAGCGCCAGTTCGGGCGTCGAGGTCTGGAGCACCTTCTGCGGGTAGCGGGGCGAGAAGCGCAGCGTGCGTCCGCCGTCCACGACCAGTTTGCCCAGGCCCATGGCGATGTTGCAGACGCCGTCCTCCGGGCGTTCGTCGCCGATGGGGTAGTAGTTGATCGAGCGGGCCACGCCCGAACAGGTGGGGAAGTACAGCCCGTCCTGCTCCGTGCCGCACACTTCCTGGATGATCACGGCCATCTTCTCCTCCGAGATGAGGTTCTGCGACGACTGGATGTAGGCCCTCGACGCCGCGAAATAGACCGAGGCGTAGACGCTTTTGACCGCCTTGAGCAGCAGGCGCAGCATCTGGTCCTCGTTGTCGACGTAGGGGATCATGTAGGTCGAGTAGATGCCGGCGAAGGGTTGGTAGTGCGAGTCTTCGAGCTTCGACGACGAGCGGATGGCCAGCGGCGTGCGCACGGTGCGGATGTAGCTTTTCAGCGCCTCGCGCAACCGGAACGGGAGTACCGAGCTGACGAATTCCGAGAGGATCTCCTCGTCGGAAAAATCCTGCGAGATGATGTATTTCAGTCCGTTGTGGCGGATGAAGTCGTCGAAGAACTCCGTGGCGATGACCACCGACCGCGGGATCATGATGCGCACGTTTTCGTGCTTGTCGTACTGGCGGTGTTTCATAAGCATCGAGTTCATAAACGCCAAGCCGCGGGCCTTGCCGCCGAGCGAACCCTCGCCGATGCGCGCGAAGGCCACGGCGTCGGAGTAGGTCTCGGTGTCGAAACGCGCCACGACGCCCTGCCCGAGCAGCGTGCGGTAGTCGCGGATGAGTCCTACCAGCACGCGGCGGTGTTCTTCGACCGACGAGAAGTGGCTCTTGTTATACTGGCGGATCGACGACGCCAGCGGGAACAGTCCCCGCGAGTAGAGCCATTTCGAGAGGTGATTCTGCGAGGTGTGGTATTCGAACGCCCGGTCGGGGATCGTGGCGATCATCTGCTGCATCTGCGTCAGGTCCTTCGCGCGGCCGATTTCGGCGCCCGTGTCTGGGTCCTTGAAAACGAAGTCGCCGAAGGCGAACTCTTTGGCGATGTAGTCGTGCAGCTGCGAGAGCAGCGTCTTGGAGTTCTTGGCGATGAATCCCGCACCCAGCTCCGCGGCCTGTTTGCCGAAAGCCACCTGCGACGACTGCAACAGTACGGGCATCAGCGGGTTATCCTCCCGGATGCGGCGGCAGAGGTCGATGCCGGCGTCGAGTTTCTCGCTCTCGGGCGGGTCGTTGCGGCGGAGCACGAACCCCACGTCGGAGATCACGCCCAGCAGGTTTTTCTTGTAACGCTCGTACAGTTCCACGGCCTCCTCGTAGCAGCGCGCCAGCAGGATTTTCGGGCGTGCGCGTTTGCGCAGCACCTGCTGCTGCTCGTTGAAGGCGTCCTTCAGGAATTCGGTGTTTTGCAGCAGCAGCAGTTTGTAGATCTCCGGTAAATAGGTGGAATAGAAGCGGATCGAGTCCTCGACCAGAAGGATGGCCTGCACGCCCCCTTCGCGGATGTCCTCGTCGGCGTTCATCTTGTCCTCGATCAGCTTGATGATGGCGATGATCAGTTCCGTGTTGCCGTGCCACGAGAAGATGTAGTCCAGTCCCGAGCGGTCCTGCTCCTCGATGCGGCGGTAAATATCCTTCGAAAAGGAGGTCAGCAGCGCCACGGGGGTGTTGGGGTGCCGCTCCTTGACGATCTTGGCGAACGAAAAAACGTCGGGTTCGCCGACGTTGTACATCGTGAGGATGAAATCGAACGAATCGTCCCGGTCCAGCGCCTCCAGCGCCTCGGCGGTCGAGCTGACGCGCGTCAGCGACGGCGGGTTCGACATGTTGAGGTCGATGTACTCCTGGTTGATCTGCGACTCGATGTGCCCGTCCTCCTCCAGGATGTACCCGTCGTAGCTGCAACATACGAGCAGGATTTTGTGGATGCGGTATTTCATGAAGCGGTAGGGGACTTTGCTCCCGTCGGGCATGTATTGTTCCAGGCTTTTGTTCATTCGGATGCTAAATTTGTTCTACCAACAAAAATAAGGAAAAAATTGTTACCTTTGAAATCGGAAACGCTGAAAATAACCGCAAGACAAGATGAACAAGGAGAAATATACCCTGCAGGAGGTCACCACTCCCGCCCTGGAGCGCGAGTGGCTGGACTTTCCGAAACGAATCTATAAGGGAAACCGCAACTGGGTCTGCCCGCTGGACGTGGATGTCCTCGAGGTTTTCAACCCGTCGAAAAACGAACTTTTCGCCGACGGCGAGGCCATCCGCTGGGTGGCGCGCGACGCCCGGGGCGAGCTTGTCGGCCGCATCGCGGCGTTCTACAACCGCGAGAAGGCTTCGATCGAGGAGCAGCCCACGGGCGGCTGCGGGTTCTTCGAGTCGATCGACGACCAGCAGGTCGCCGACATGCTGTTCGAAGCCTCGCGCATGTGGCTGGCCAGCCGCGGCATGGAGGCCATGGACGGCCCGATCAACTTCGGACAGCGGCGCGACTGGTGGGGGCTGCTGGTCGAGGGCTACGAATTCCAGCCCCTCTACAAGAATCCCTACAATCCGCCCTATTACAAGGAGTTGTTCGAAAACTATGGTTTTAAGAATTATTTCAATCAGCACAGTTTTATCTGGCGGGTGAACGATTCGGAGGCCAACAAGCAGATTTTCGCCCGCGCCGAGCGTCTCTACACCGTGCCGGGTTACCGGGTCGAGAACATCGACATGAACAATCTGGAGGAGGCCGCCGAGAGTTTTCGCGTCATTTACAACAAGGCGTGGGCCTTGTTCTCGGGCGTCAAGCCGATGACGCAGGAGGAGGCGCTGGAGATGGTCCGGGAGATGAAACCGATCATCGACCCCAACATCATTTTCTTCGCCTATTTCAACGAAGAGCCGATCGGATTTTTCATCACCGTTCCCGACCTGAACCGCCTGATCGGCAAATTCAACGGCAAATTCGGCTTGCGGCAGAAGCTGCGGCTGATGTGGGACCTGAAGGTGCGCAAGTCGTGCGACCGCATTTTCGGCATCATCTTCGGCATCACGCCGGAGTTCCACGGCAAGGGCGTCGAGTCGGCCATCATGGTCAAGTACTGGCAGTTCCTCGAGCGGACGAAGAATCCCTACAAGTCGATGGAGCTGGCGTGGATCGGCGATTTCAACCCCGTGATGAACCGCATGATCGAGACCTACGTCTGTGCTACGCGCCACAAGGTGCACACCACCTACCGCTACCTGTTCGACCGCACGAAGGAGTTCCACCGCTGTCCGCGCCTGGGCGTGAAGCGCCGTTCGGAATGATTTGTTGTGCTGCAAGTCTCTCTTTCCAACGGGAGATTTCGGAGGAATTTTGAATACATGAAGCCTGCATCAAACACTCGTTACATATGAAAACCACCGTATTCACCAAGTACCACATCGCCGCGGGCGCCAAGATGGCCGAATTCGCGGGATACAACATGCCCATCGAATTCACGGGCATCAACGACGAGCACATGGCCGTGCGCAACGGCGCCGGGGTCTTCGACGTGAGCCACATGGGCGAAATCTGGGTCAAGGGTCCCCGGGCGCTCGATTTGCTGCAACGCATCACGACCAACGACGTTTCGAAGCTCTTCGACGGCAAGGTGCAGTACACCTGCATGCCCAACGGCCGCGGGGGCATCGTCGACGACATCCTGGTTTACCGCGTCGACGCCGAAACCTACATGCTCTGCGTCAACGCCGCCAATATCGACAAGGACTGGAAGCATATCTGCGCCGAGGGAAAGGCCTTCGGCATGGAGGCGGGCCACGGCAGGGAGCTTTACAATGCCTCGGACGAGATCTGCCAGCTGGCCGTGCAGGGACCGCTGGCTATGAAGATCGTGCAGAAGATGTGTGCCGAGCCGGTGGAAGGGATGGAGTATTATACCTTTAAGAAGATGCCCGTCGCCGGGTGCGACGCCATCCTTTCGATCACGGGTTACACCGGGTCGGGCGGCTGCGAGATCTACGTCGCCAACGAAGACGGCGACAAACTCTGGAAAGCCCTCTGGGAGGCCGGCGCGGAGTTCGGGCTGAAAAACATCGGTCTCGGCGCGCGCGACACCCTGCGTCTGGAAAAGGGCTTCTGCCTCTACGGCAACGACATCGACGACACTACGTCGCCGCTCGAAGCCGGGTTGGGGTGGATCACGAAATTCGCCGAGGGCAAGGATTTCATCGACCGCGCCGCGATGGAGCGGCTCAAGGCCGAGGGCGTGGGGCGCAAACTGGTGGGGCTGAAAATGGTCGAGCGGGGCATTCCGCGCCACGGCTACGCGATCGCCGCGCCGGACGGGACCGAAATCGGACATGTCACTTCCGGAACCATGTCGCCCTGCCTGAAAGTCGGCGTGGCGTTGGGTTACGTCGAGGCGGCCTATGCCAAGCCGGGCACGGAAATCGCTGTGGTCATCCGCGAGAAACCCGTGAAGGCCGAAGTGGTGAAGATTCCGTTCGTATAAACATAAACCGCAACCGATTTATTCTATGAAAGCGAAATATCTCGGGCTGGACCTTTCCAGTCCCATCGTGGTCAGCAGTTCGCCCTATACGGCCACGGTGTCCAACATCGAACAGTGCGTGCGCAACGGCGCGGGCGCCGTGGTGCTGAAATCAATTTTCGAGGAGCAGATTTACCGTCAGGCCGCCTCGCTCGACCGTATGGAAGGTTACGGCGACGCCGGGGAATACCTCGAACGCTATCTGGGTGAAGCCTATAAGGCGGAGTTGCTGGAGTTGGTTTCCGATGCCGCCAAGACGGGCATTCCCGTCATCGGCAGCATCAACTGCGCCGGCGCGGGCGACGCGTGGATCGAATATGCCGCGGCCATGCAGCAGGCCGGCGCTTCGGCATTGGAGCTGAATATCTTCCTGCTTCCGACAGATCGTCGGGCCTCGGCGCAGGAGATAGAGAGCCACTATGCCGGCATCGTGCGCAAGGTTGTCGCCGAGGTGACGATTCCCGTGTCGGTGAAGCTGCCGATGCGCCTTACGAACGTACTGTCGGTCGGCGACGCGCTGCTGGGCCGCGGGGCCGGCGGACTGGTGCTCTACAACCGCTTTTTCGAGCCGGACATCGACATCGAGAAGATGTGCCTGGTGAACGGCGATCCGTTCAGCGAGCCGGGCGAACTGCGCAACGTCCTGCGCAGCACGGCGTTGTGCGCCCATGCGCTCCCGCAGCTGGACATCGCCGTTTCGACCGGCGTCCACGACGGGGCCGCCGCGGTCAAGTCGCTGCTTTGCGGAGCGGCGGCGGTGCAGGTCTGCACGGCGATCCACAAATACGGCTACGAGGTGATCGGGGAGATGAACCGGTTCATCGACGCGTGGGCCGCCCGCCAGGGTTTCGAGTCGCTCGACGAATTCCGCGGACGCATGGATTACGGCTCCTCGGAGGGCGATTTCTACCAGCGCGTGCAGTACATGAAATATTTCCCGCACGATACCGAGTAGACTCCGCGTCGTTTCGAACGCAAATCCCGGATGCCGGCAAAAGGCGTCCGGGATTTTTTTGCGGGCCGGTCCGGAGGCGGGCTGGTTCGGGAACGGGTCGTTTTGCAGGGCGCTGTGCGGCGCGGTCTCTGCAAAAGGTTTTCTTGCCCGGTGTTGCGCGGGGCGCCCGGGATTTACTCCGCGGTCTCCGTGTCGAACGCCGCGTCGAACATCTTCCGCAGCCGTTGCGGGTCGCGGATCACGCCGCGCAGTTCTTCGAGCCGCCGGGCGTTTTCCGACTCTGCGATCCAGAGCCGCAGGTAACCGCCTTCGGCGTATTTCTGCTGCAAATGTGCGAGACAACGGGCATACTGCTCCTCGCGGTCCAGTTCCGGACAGTGCGCCAGCCCGTACTGCACGGTGCGGCGGATGATCGTTTCGGGGTCGATCACCCGGTCGGCCTCGGCCACGATCCGGCCGTAAATGGTGCGGGGTTCGCCGTCCGACGAGGCGCGGTGGTCCTCCACGGCGTCGCGCATCACCGCGATCTGTTCTTCGGAGAACCAGCGGCGCAGTTCGGTGTCGGCCGCAAGAATGCGTCCGGCGTCGATGTGGTGCCGTTCGCGGCCGTTTGCGAGACCCGTGTCGTGATAGGCGGCGACGGTGTAAACCATGTCGGCGTCCGCGTCGTAATGTGCAGCCAGCTCAAGGCTCTGCGCAATGACCGTCCGGACGTGGTCCGTGCGGTGCGCGGCGTCGAAATCTTCGTATCTGGGAATGATTTCCCGTTCGATATATCGTTCGAGTTCCTTGTTCATGGATGTAAAGGTATGAAAAGTCTCTGAATAACTCTCCTGCCCTGCGGTTTCATTTTCATCCGCAGCGTCGGCGGGACGTGTGTGCATGAAAAGTCCCTCCTTATCAGGGGAGGGACTTGGGATTGCCCGACGCTGCCGGATGGCGTACCCGGGTCGTGACGGTTATTTTGCGTAGGAAACGGCCCGCGTTTCGCGGATGACGGTGATCTTCACCTGACCCGGGTACGTCATTTCGTCCTGGATCTTTTTGGCTATGTCGTGCGAGAGTCCCTCCGACTCCTGGTCCGAGAGTTTGTCGGCGCCGACGATCACGCGCAGTTCGCGGCCGGCCTGAATGGCGTAGGTCTTCATCACGCCGGGATACGAAAGGGCGATGTCCTCCATCTCCTTCAGACGCTTGATGTAGCTCTCCACCACTTCGCGGCGCGCTCCGGGACGTGCGCCCGAAATGGCGTCGCAGACCTGGATGATCGGGGCGATGAGCGAGGTCATCTCCACCTCGTCGTGGTGGGCGCCGATGGCGTTGCAGACCTCGGGCTTCTCCTTGAACTTCTCGGCGAGTTTCATGCCGATGATTGCGTGCGGCAGTTCCGGTTCGTCGTCGGGCACCTTGCCGATGTCGTGCAGCAGGCCTGCCCGGCGGGCGATCTTGGGGTTGAGACCCAGCTCCGAGGCCATGATGCCTGCGAGGTTCGCCGTTTCACGGGCATGCTGCAACAGGTTCTGTCCGTAGGACGAACGGTATTTCATCTTGCCGATCATGCGGATCAGTTCGGGGTGCAGTCCGTGGATTCCCAGGTCGATCGTCGTGCGCTTGCCGACCTCGACGATCTCCTCCTCGATCTGCTTCTGAACCTTGGCGACCACCTCCTCGATGCGTGCGGGGTGGATGCGGCCGTCGGTGACGAGCTGGTGCAGGGCCAGACGCGCGATTTCGCGGCGTACGGGATCGAAGCCCGAGAGGATGATGGCCTCGGGGGTGTCGTCGACGATGATCTCGATGCCCGTCGCGGCCTCCAGAGCGCGGATGTTGCGGCCCTCGCGGCCGATGATGCGGCCCTTGACCTCGTCGCTCTCGATGTTGAACACCGTCACGGCGTTTTCGATGGCCGTCTCGGTCGCCACGCGCTGAATCGACGCCACGATGATGCGTTTGGCCTCTTTCGTGGCGGTCAGTTTGGCCTCTTCGACCGTTTCGTTGATGTAGGCGGCGGCTTCGGTCTTGGCCTCGGCCTTCATGTTCTCGATCAGGATGTTCTTGGCGTCTTCGGAACTCATGCCTGAGATCTGCTCCAGGCGTGCGTTCTGTTCGCGCTGCATCTGGTCGACCTCCTCCTTCTTGTGTTCGAGGATTTGCAGCTGGTTCTGCATCTGCTCTTTCAGACGGTCGTTCTCGCAGAGTTTGTTTTCCAGTTCGCGCTGCTGGTTTTGCAGGTTCTGCTCGATCTGCTTGGCGCGCTGCTCGCTCTGGGCGATTTTCTGGTTGCGCTCGTTGACCTGACGGTCGTATTCGCTCTTGAGCTGTATGAACTTTTCCTTTGCCTGAAGGATGCGCTCCTTCTTGATCATCTCTCCCTCGGCTTCAGCCTCCTTGACGGCGGCTTCGCGGCGCTTGCGGATCGACGTCTTGATCACGAGGTTCGTTACGACCGCGTAGATTGCGACGGCGACCACGGCAGAGATTGAGGCAGCCAAAATGATACTATACATGGGTCTTTGCTTGTTTGTTTTTAGTTATTAATTAGGGTTTTAATTGTAGCCATAAAAAAACCGCATAGGATTCCTTAATCTTGTTTGACGAATCTGCCGATCAGTCATGTGTGGGGGCTCCGACAATCGCAATCTTCCAACGGTACGCCGTAACGTACTCCCCGTGAGGGTGGTAAGGCCTGATTTTGAAACGCCTTGAGTTGCCCCAATTTAGTAAATGTTCAGTTTCGCAAAGCTATAAGGAATCTATGCGGGTAGATTCTTGTATGTAAAAGAACGTTTTTCGAACGGTGCGTGTCGTTCCGGGCGGTTTCCGCCCTTTCCCCCCCCCTCGCGGCCTTCCGTCTGCGGAGGCCTTCGGCCGGTTACTTTTTCGGGTCGTTCAGATACGCATCTATTTCCGTGCCGATTTTTTCGAGCTGTCGGAGGTCTTCGTCGTCCACCTCCCGGCTCTGCCGCATTCCGACGTTCGCGATGGCGAATTTCAGCGCGGTCATCGACAGGTAGTCCTGGTCGTTCCAGTTCTTGATATTCTGTTGTTTTATCAGCGCGAGGTAGCTGTTCACCTCCCGTTCGGCAAGCCGGTACATCTCCTCCTTCCCGCTCTCGATGTTGAACGGATAGCTTTTGCCTGCTATTTTGAGGGTTATTGCCTGTTTTGCCATTTTTTCGTTTCGTTTATTCCGTCGTCCTCTTCTCCGGCCTTCCGGCCGTTTTTCCCGGGGCCGTTTATTCGGCCTCCTGCGTCGTCGGGGCCGCCAGCGGCTGGCCCAGCAGCGCGATGCACTTGTCCACCTCCCGCATAAGACGGTTGACGCGCGCCCGCGCTTTTTCCCGGTTACGGCCTCCGCCCGCAAGCCCTTCGGTCAGCTGCATGCGCGCCAGTTCGGCATCCAGCTCCCGGACGCGCTCTTCGAGCGTGCGTTTCTCGGAGCGGAGCGTGTCGCGCTGTGCGGTCAGTTCCGCACAAAGGTCCGACAGCCTTTTGTGGTCGTCGATCAGCTGCCGCACGCGGGCTTCGATGTTCGTTATCACGCTCTTGTCGGCCATGACTTTCGGGTAAAGTTCCGGTTTACTTTTCAAAGGTACGAAAAAAACGCAAAAAAGCAAAAAATTATTTTGCGGCAATCTCCCCGTAGAGGTCGTAGTCGGCGGCCGAGGTGACCGTCACGTCGTAGAAGTGCCCGCGCAGCAGGCGGCGTTCCGAGGCGGGAATCAGGATCTCCTGGTCCACTTCGGGCGAATCGTACTGCGTGCGGCCGACATACCAGTCGCCCTGACGCGAATCTATGATCACCCGTTCGGTGCGCCCCACGCGGCGGCGGTTGTTTTCGAGCGAAATCTCGTTCTGTAAGGCCATTACGCGCTCCGCGCGTTGCTGCTTGATCGTTTCGGGAATGTCGTCGCGGAGGTTTTCGGCTGACCAGGTTCCCTCCTCCTCCGAGTAGGGGAAGACGCCCAGCCGTTCGAAACGCACCTCGCGCACGAACGCCAGCAGTTCTTCGAAATCGGCCTCCGTCTCGCCCGGATAACCCACCAGCAGCGTCGTGCGCAGCGCCAGGTCGGGGATCGCCCCGCGCAGGCGGCCGATCAGTTCCATGGCCTCGGCCTTAGTGTGGCGGCGGTGCATCGACGCGAGCTGTGCATCGGAAATGTGCTGGAACGGAATGTCGAGGTACTTGCAGATTTTCGGCTCCGAGGCCATCGCCTCGATCACCTCGTCGGGGAACCCGGCGGGGTAGGCGTAGTGGAGCCGGATCCATTCGATGCCGTCGATGCGGCACAGGCGGCGCAGCAGCTCGGCGAGCATCCGCCGGCCGTAGAGGTCGATGCCGTAGTAGGTCGTGTCCTGCGCGATGACCATCAGCTCCCGGACGCCCTGCCCGGCCAGCTTGCGGGCCTCCTCCTCCAGCTCCTCCATCGGGACGGAGACGTGTGCGCCGCGGATGAGCGGAATGGCGCAGTAGCCGCATTTCCAGTTGCAGCCTTCCGAAATTTTCAGGTAGGCGTAGTGTTTCGGGGTCGTCAGACGGCGTTCGGTGGCCAGCGCCGGGTCCTCCGAGGCTCCCAGTGCACGGACGATGCCGTCCCACGTGCGTGCGCCGAAATAGTCGTCCACCTCGGGAATCTCGGCCCGCAGTTCGTCGGCGTAGCGTTCCGAGAGGCATCCCACGACGAACAGCCGTTCGATCTTTCCGGCCTGCTTGGCCGCCGCGGCGCGCAGAATCATGTCTATCGACTCCTGCTTGGCGTCGCCGATGAATCCGCAGGTGTTGATCACCACGACCTTGGCGTCGGTGCGGTCGCTGTCGAAGAGGACCTCGTATCCGGCGGCGGCGAGCCGTGCCATCAGATGCTCGCTGTCGACGGTGTTCTTCGAACAGCCGAGCGTTATGACGTTAATTTTTTTCATGACCGAACAATGCGTTGACGAACTCCTTCCGGTCGAAGATGCGCAGCTGGTCGATGCCTTCGCCGATGCCGATATAGCGCACCGGGATGTGGAACTGGTCGCTGATGCCGATCACCACGCCGCCCTTGGCCGTGCCGTCGAGCTTGGTGATCGTGAGCGAGGTGACCTGCGTGGCCTGCGTGAACTGCTTCGCCTGCTCGAAGGCGTTCTGTCCCGTCGATCCGTCGAGCACGAGCATCACCTCGTGCGGCGCGCCGGGAATCACTTTGCCCATGACGTTGCGGATTTTCGTCAGCTCGTTCATCAGGCCCACCTTGTTGTGCAGGCGTCCGGCGGTGTCGATCAGCACCACGTCGGCTCCGTTGGCCTTGGCCGAGGTGAGCGTGTCGAAAGCCACCGATGCGGGGTCGGAACCCATCTGCTGACGGATCATCGTCGCCCCGGCGCGGTCGGCCCACACCTGCAACTGGTCGATGGCCGCCGCGCGGAACGTGTCCGCCGCGCCGATCCAGACCTTCCGGCCCGCCTTGCCGAGCTGCGCAGCCAGTTTGCCGATGGTCGTGGTCTTGCCGGCGCCGTTGACGCCCACGACCATCACCACGTAGGGCTGACCTTCGGTGGCGTCGAACCCGAAATTCTCCGACGAGCCGTGCGCATCCTCCATCAGCGTCGCGATCTCCCCGCGCAGGATAGATTGCAGCTCCGAGGCGTTCATGTACTTGTCCCGGGCCACGCGCTCCTCGATGCGGCGGATGATCTTCACGGTCGTCTCCACGCCCACGTCCGACGAGATGAGCACCTCTTCGAGGTCGTCGAGTACCCCGGCGTCGATCGTCGACCGGCCCGCCACGGCGCGCGCCAGTTTCGAGAAAAGCCCTGTTTTGGTTTTTTCCAGCCCGGCGGAGAGCTCCTCCTGCTGTTTCTGCGCCTGCTCCCCGGTGGGCGGCGTATCCTGTTTCTTTTTGAAAATATCGAAAAATGCCATGTCGTAAGGATTAATCCTTTGCAAAGATACGAAAAATGCAGGACGGTTCCAAAACCGGATTGCGGGCAATCTGACAAAACGTTCCGACCTCCTGAAAGTGCCGTTACGGCACCAAAGATACGAAAAATGCAGGATGGTTTCAAAACCGGATCGCGGGCAATCTGGCAAAACGTTCCGACCTCCTGAAAGCGCCGTTGCGGCGCCGAAGATACGAACAAGTCGGATGGGGCCAAAACCGAACCGCCTCCGGCGCGAAAAAAGGTTCCGACTCCTAAAAGTGTCGTCGCGACGCCGAAGATAACAAGAAAGTTTGAAAAAAAGCGTTATATTTGTCGTATATACCTGTATTGATAATGATGAAACGAACCATTCTGTTGTCGCTCGCAGCGTTGTGCTGCGCCCTGACGGCCGCCGCGCAGGACCTGATCGTCAAGACCGACGCCGCGAAAATCGAAGCCAAAGTGATCGAAATCACGCCCGAAGCGGTGCGTTACAAGCGTTTTTCGAATCCCGACGGTCCGACCTACGTGCTCCCCGTTGCGCAGATCCATTACATCCAGTATGCCAACGGCGAAAAGGAGTATTACACCAAAACCATTCCCGCGACGCCGCTGACTCCGGCCACTCCGACTGTTCCAGCCACCCCGGCCACTCCGGCTGTCCCGGAAGCGCCGGCCGTGCAGCCTGTTTCCGGAGGCCGGTACGTGCTCAAACAGTACGAAATCGGCGAACTCTACGACCAGAACGGCATCCGGGGAGTGATCTGCCAGCTTTCGGACGACCGCCAGCACGGACTGGTCGTATCGCTCGATGAAATCTACCTTCACTGGAGCGAGTTCCGCAAGCCGGACCTGCGCCTTGCGGGCGCCGACAACCGCACCGACGGGGTGGCGAACATGGAGAAGGTGGCGCAGTACATCGCTGCGAACAACCTTTCGTGGGACGATTTCCCGGCTTTCAAATGGTGCCGCGACAAGGGTGAAGGCTGGTATCTGCCGGCCATCGACGAACTGCTGACCATCGGCCACAACTACAACGGCGGCACCCGCGTACAGAACAACCGCCAGGCCCGCAACAAGTTCAACGATGCGCTCAAGGACGCCGGCGGCAAACGCATGGACCGCCTGGTCTACTATTTCTCCTCGACCGAGATGGACGAGAAGAACGCCTACACGACCCATATGGGCATCGAGCCTCCCTATGTGATCGAAATTCCGAAATACAACAAGTTCCTCGTGCGCGCCGTGCACAAGTTCTGACGCTGCGCGCAAAGACCGCAAAAAGACGGAGCGTCCGCATCGGACGCTCCGTCTTTTTTGATGCCGGTGTCGGTCAGATGCTTTCGATCAGCGTTCGCAGTTTCGGAATGATAATCTCCCAGTCGTAGTGTTCGCGCACATAGGCCGGGCCTTTTTCGCTCATTGTGCGCCGCAGTTCCGGATCGGAGAGCAGTCTGTGCAGTTTTTTGCGGAAGTCGCGGCCGTTATTATACCACAAGCCCGCGCCGCTCAGACGGCAATGGTCCTTCATCACCTTGCTGCGCCCGTTGACCAGCAGCGGTATGCGGCTCTGCATCCCTTCGAGCATCAGTAGCGAAAGGCTCTCCATCGGCGACGGGTTGACCATCACCGTGGCGTGCCGGACGATTGCGGTTTTTTCCTCGTCGGAGACATAGCCCGTGAAAAGAATGTCCGGCGAGTCGAACTTTCGGATCTCGTTTTCGAATCCGCCGACCAATACCAGTTTGGCGTCGCCGCCGTATTTTGCCTTGCAGCGCAGGAAGTAGGGCAGCAGTTTGTCCACTTTGGCTTTGGAGACGCGCCCCAAATAGAGCACGTATTCATCCGGAAGCTCGTATTTTGCCTTTACGCCGCTCCACTCTGCCTCCGGGGCCATTTCGATACCGCAGCCGACGATGCTGTTCGGGGCCAGGAACCGTCCGAAAACGCTGCGGCACAATTGCCGTTCGGCTTCGGTGTTGAATGCGATATGCCGTACCCGGGTGAACATCGGGGCGTTGATGCAGTAATAGAGCGGCTTGTCCGGGTGCGCCATCGGGATCAGCAGGCTTTTTTCCGGAGCGACGACCGATCCCAGAACCGCTTGGGGCGTGTAGAAGTTCGCGAAGATGAACGCTGCATATTCAGCCTTGTGGCTTTCGATATAACGCAGCAGGCCCGGGGCATGGGTCGCTGTCGATTCGTAGAAAGGCCGTTCGTTTTCAATCCCCGATTTCCACTCCGGGTGCAGGAAGGAGGCCGCTCGCAGCAGGTTCAGCTTTTTCAGGTATTGCCGGATACGGCGTGCGGTCTTGTATTTTTTGCGGAAGGGCCTGAATTGCTCCTGGTCGATGGGCTGCGGCTTGAAACGGCGTATGGTGACGCCGTTCCAGGAACTGACACCTTCCGTGTAATCCTGATCCGGGTGGTTGAAAGCCCGGATGGTCGTGGTCAGCACTTCGACCTCGTAATAGGGCAGCAGCCGTTCAGCAAGCATCTGGCAGTGAACTTCTGCGCCGCCGTTGATATTTTCGCCGTAACGGACGATGATGAATGCTATTTTTTTCATAATGAGTTATAACTTGCCGAACAGCGCGAGCCACTCTTGGCCGATGCATTCCAGATCATAGCGCTCTGCGGCCTTGTAGCAGTTTTCGCGCATTCGTTTTTGCAGTTCCTCGTCGGCCAGCGCGCGGTTCAGCAGTTCCGCATATTTGCGCAGACTGTATGCCGGGACCATGATTCCGCATTCCCCGTCGCAGGTGATTTCCCGGATGCCGGAATACGAGTCGAACGACACCGGAATGGCCCCGTACTGCTGCCCCTCCATCAGGCACATGGGCAGCCCTTCGAAGTTTGAAGTCAGGCAGACGAAGGTGGCCCGGCGGTAGAAGGGCGTGACATCGTATTGATAGCCTGCGAATTCAATCCGCTGCAATTTCAACCTGCGGGCCTGCTTCTCCAGATCGCCGCGTTCTTCTCCGTCGCCGACGATCACCAGCCGCCATTCGGGATTTTGCTGCTCGATGCGCTTCCATATTTTCAGCAGCCGGTCGA
The DNA here is from genome assembly GCF_001915285.1 of Alistipes sp. 56_sp_Nov_56_25. Classification (NCBI taxonomy): domain Bacteria; kingdom Pseudomonadati; phylum Bacteroidota; class Bacteroidia; order Bacteroidales; family Rikenellaceae; genus Alistipes; species Alistipes sp. 56_sp_Nov_56_25. The sequence continues at coordinate 30,871 of NZ_MNQF01000005.1, read as the reverse complement.
TGCGTTTGTGACATCGCTGGAATCGTCCGGCGTAGAGAACGATCTTCTCTTTGGGCGTTTTCGCGGGTTCCTGTGTCGGCAGCATCGGATTGAGCATCGCGGTAAGGCGTTCGCGGGGGAAATCGCAGCCGGGAAGTCCCGACCGGCGGATCTCTCGTTCGAATTCGTCGCTGTAACCCGGGCATAGCGTCACGAACCGGTCCACGTTCGAGAGCACCCGGATGTACAGTTGGGCGTAACGTTGTTCGAGTTTGCGGGTTAGCCGGTAGGCGGGCTTGCGCAGAAGTGCGTATTCCAGCCTGCGCGTCAGTGTGGGGCGGGGGATCTCCGACGACTTCTTGTGCTTCAGGTCGTATACCTCCCAGAATGGCGTGTTGTGCAGGCAGAAAATGATTTTGGCCGTGGTGCGCGTCCGGATCTGCTCGAATGCGATGTCGGTGGTTGCTTGTATGAACAGGACGTCTGCCCGCTCTGTTTTCAGCGATTCGCAGAGAAAGTCGGTATTTCGGGCTCCCGAAATCCGTTTGGTGTCGGGCAGCGGACGGATGTCGAAGATTTTTCGCAGTTCTTCGGTAAGCAGTTCCGCATTCGGCTTCCAGGTATAGAGAAGTACTCTGAAGCCGTGTTTGGCAAAGAAGCGGCCCAGGTTGCAGGTTACGACTTCGGCGCCGCCTGCCGGGAATGTATAGTGATAAAAGGCGATGGTTTTGACCTGCATACTCGGAATTTAATGTTCAAAAGTAATAAATTATTTTGATATGCGCGACCGGCGGGGCTGAAAACACAAAGGGCATCCCGAAAGATGCCCTTTGTATTTAAGAGTCGAACTCTTAAAATACTTATTTCTTCTCCTCGAAGAAAGCCTTTACCTGGTCGTTGGCGATGACGCCTTCCTTGAACATGTAGGAACCGGTCTTCTCCGACTTGACCATCTTGATGCACTTGGTGAACTGCTTACCCGTGCCGGTTTTCAGTGTTGCGACTACTTTCTTTGCCATAGAGCTTCTTTACTATTTGATTTCACGGTGAACGGTAACCCGCTTGAGGAACGGATTGTACTTCTTGCGCTCCAGACGGTCGGGGGTGTTTTTCTTGTTCTTGGTGGTGATGTAACGGGACATTCCCGCAACGCCGCTCTCTTTTTGTTCGGTGCACTCGAGGATGACCTGAACTCTGTTGCCTTTCTTTGCCATTTGTTACTCGTTGTTTTTAGTACACGCTTTTGGGTGCGGCAGCTTCGCGCAGAGCGGCTGCGAGCCCTTTCTTGTTGATTGTTTTCATGCCGGCAGCGGATACCTTCAGGGTAATCCAGCGACCCTCCTGCTCGGACCAGAAGCGCTTGGTTTTCAGATTGGGACTGAATTTGCGCTTGGTCTTGTGGTGCGAGTGCGAGACGTTATTTCCCACGATCGCCACCTTGCCTGTGATTTCGCAAACTTTCATTGTTTGATTATTTTTGGTTAAAACCCGATTAAGGGAGTGCAAATATACAACCTTTTCGGCAAATAGCAAAAGCGGCCGTCTTTTTTTTCGGCCGGAGTGCTTATTCGGCCCGCATTTGCGCCATTCTGCGGGGATCGTCAGCGGAGACCGCGCTCCGGGGGGGCATGACGGGCGGTTCGTTCGTGGCTGGAGGCGTTTAATTTCCGTTCAGGCAGTCGCGCAGCAGGCCGATGGCGAAGGCGCTGGCGCGGTCGATGATCTGTCCCCGGTCGGTTCCGCACTGTTTGAGGATTGCGACCGTCTCCCGGGGTGTCGCCACGGCGATCCACACCGTGCCGACGGGCTTTTCCGCCGAGCCGCCCGAAGGTCCTGCGATTCCGGTGGTGGCCATGCCGTAGTCGGCGCCTGCCGTGCGGCGGACGCCCTCGGCCATCTGGCGGGCCACCTGTTCGCTCACGGCGCCGTAGCGGGCGATGTCCGCGGGGTTGACGCCCAGCAGTTCGGCTTTTGATTCGTTGCTGTACGACACCACGCCGCAGAGGAAATAGGCCGAAGCGCCGGGCATGGCCGTGAAGCGCGCGGCGATCGAGCCGCCCGTGCAGCTTTCGGCTGTGGCGAGCGTCAGGGAGCGTTCGGTGAGTATTTTGTGCACCACCTCCTGCATGGTGGCGGTTTCGAATCCGATGATGTTGTGGGGGATGATCCTGCGCAGGGCCTCGAACCGGCTCTCGATTTCGCGGGCGACGCTTTCGCCCTCCACCTCGTAGGCCGACAGGCGCAGGCGCACCGCGCCCGGATTGGGCAGGTAGGCCAGTTTCAGGTACGGGGGCAGGGCGTTTTCCCACGCTTCGATGCGCTTGGCGAGCATCGACTCGGGCAGTCCGGCGGTGATCATCGTGCGGTGGACGATCTGCCGCAGCGCGAAGCGGGTCTTCAGGCGGGGCATCACCTCGTCCTCCATCAGGTGCTCCATCTCGAACGGCACGCCCGGCAGCGAGACGACGACGTGCCCGTCGCGCTCGAACCACATGCCCGGGGCCGTGCCGTGGGCGTTGAACAGCACCGTGCAGCACGCGGGGACCATCGCCTGCGAACGGTTGAGTTCGTTAAACTCGATGCCGCGTTCGGCGAGCATTTTCTCAACGTGCCCGGCCACCCGTTCGTCGTAGCGCATGTCGCTGCGGAACATCTCCGCGAGGGTCTTTTTGGTGATGTCGTCCTTCGTGGGGCCGAGTCCTCCGGTGATGACGGTCACCTCCGAGCCGGCGAGGGCGCGCTCCGCGGTTTCGATGATTTGCGTGCGGTCGTCGCCGATCGAGATTTTCTCGCGGACCACGATGCCCGCCGCATTGAGGTGTTTGGCGATGGAGACCGAATTGGTGTCGACGATCTGCCCGATGAGTATTTCGTCGCCGATGGTGATGATGGTTGCCTTCATGTGTGGGGTTATTTTTGTCCGGACCCGGGGCGGCGTTCCTCTTCCGATTCGCCGTCGGATGCCTTCCCGGCGGTCCCGACGGCCTCCGGGGCGGATGCTTCGGGGTTTTCCCCGTTTTGCACGGACTCCCCGGCGGCGCGCATGGCGGCCGGCTTTTCGGCCGCGGCGATCAGTTCGCGGCACACCGCTTTGACCATTCCGGGACCGTTGTAGACGTATCCGGTGTAGAGTTGCACGAGGTCGGCCCCGGCGTCGAGCATCGCCCGCACGTCGCCGGCCGACATCAGTCCGCCGACCCCGATGATGGGGTAGGTTCCGCCCGAACGGGTGTGGACGCGGCGCACGATCTCCACGGCGCGGTGCGTGAGCGGTGCGCCGCTGAGGCGTCCGCTGCCGATCTTTTCGAGCGTCGTACGGCTCGTGTGGAGTCCTCCGCGGCTGTGGGTTCCGTTGGTGGCCACGATCCCGTCGAGCGGCGTTTCGAGCAGCACGTCGGTGATCTGGTCGATCACCTCGTCCGACATGTCGGGCGAGATTTTGAGCATGATCGGCCGGAACTGGTTCTGCCCGCGCCGGAAGTCGAACAGCGGGTTGAGTATCTGAAGGATATGTTCGCGCGTGTGCGTCGTGCCTTCGCGGCAGGCGTTGTCGCAGCTGATGTTGACGGTGAAATAGTCCGCATACTGGTAGAGGCTGCGGAAGAGTTTGAGGTAGTCCGCCGGAGCGTTCTCGGCGGGGGTCGAGGTGTTCTTGCCGATGTTGCAGCCCACGATCACGCCGTCGTGCGGGCGCCGCAGGTGGCGAATGGTGGCTTCCAGTCCGCGGTTCGCCAGACCGATGCGGTTGATGATGGCATTGTCCTTCGGGAGGCGGAAGACCCGCGGCCGCGGGTTGCCCGCCTGCGGACGGGGCGTCACGGTCCCCACCTCGACGAATCCGAATCCCAGCGCGGCCAGTTCGCGGAACGCCTCGCCGTTGTGGTCGAATCCTGCGGCCAGCCCGATGGGGTTGGCGAAACGGATGCCGAACACCTCGCGTTCGAGCGCCGGATGCTCCACGGCGTAGCATTTGCGCAACAGCCAGCGGCCGCCGGGTATCAGCCCGATGATGCGCAGCAACAGCAGCACCGCGTGGTGGGCCTGCTCGATGGTAAGCGAGAAAAGTACGGGCTTTATGACTCTCCGGTACATGGTTCTTAACTGATAATCGCGGGCAAAGGTAATTAAAAAAGGGCGAATTCGCTAATAAAAAGCAGGTTTCGCCTTTTTCGGACGCCGGAGCGTGCGCAATCCGCGCCGTTCGTGCTAAAAATATTCGCGGCGGTAGGCGTAGTGGTCGCGCATGGATTCGAAATCCCCGGGCCGCTCCTTGAGGCTGCGGCTTTCGGACGCGATGTCGTACGCCCCGCCGATGGTCCGGCAAAGTTCCTGCCAGGAGATCGGCCGCCGGCGCGCCGGGGCGGCCTGTGGCGGATACCACCCTTCGAGCGGCAGGCCGAAACGGCGGGCCAGCGAGGCGACGGACATTGCCGTGGCGTTGGCCTTGCCCTGCTCGGAGTAGCCCGCGATGTGGGGTGTGGCGAGCAGCGCGTTTTCCAGCAGCGCCGGATCGAGGTGCGGTTCGTGCTCCCAGACGTCGAGCGCCCAGCCGAGACCGCTCCGGAGCAGGGCCTCGCCGTCGACCACCTCCCCGCGCGAGGAGTTTATGAGGATGGCGCCGGGTTTCATCAGGCCGAACAGCCGGCTGTCGGCCATGTGGCGCGTCGAAGCGTCGAGCGGCGTGTGGAAGGTGAGGATGTCGGCCTCGCGGGCCACCTCCTCCAGCGTCCGGAATCCGCACCGCTCGCGCTCCTCGCGCGGCGGGTCGCAGCAGACGACGCGGAATCCCCACCCTTCGGCATACGCTTTCACGAGCGATCCGACGTGTCCCACGCCCACGATTCCCAGCGTGCGCTCGGCGGGCTGCCAGCCCTGCGTGCGGGAGAGGTGGACGAGCGCCGCGCCGACCCATTGCAGTACGCCCCGGGCGTTGCAGCCCGCGGCCGTCGTGACTTCGATGCCGTGCGCCGCGCACCACGCCGTGTCGATGTGGTCGAAGCCGATGGTCGCCGTGGCGATCAGCTTTACGCGCGAATCCGCCAGTAGTTTTTCGTCGCACCGCGTGCGGGTGCGGATCACCAGCGCGTCGGCGTTGCGGACGTCGGCGGCCGAAATCGCCGTTCCGGGGAGGTATTCCACCTCGGCGAACGGCTCCAGAACGCCCCGCAGAAAGGGAATGGCGCTGTCGGCAATGATTTTCATGGTAACGGGTGCTTTTTTCGTTTTTCGTCTTTGAGCAAACAAATATAGGTAAAAAATAAAAAATGCGTACCTTTGCAATTCAAAAGCATGTTATGGAACAGAAAAACTTCGATCCGGACGGGGTCGGCGTGGACAACGGAACCTATTTCGGACTTCCGTTCGCTCCCGAAACGGCGGAACTGGTGCTGATCTCGGCGCCGTGGGACGTGACGGTCTCCTACGGGGCCGGAGCGGCTTATGCCCCCGACGCCATTATCGAAGCCTCGACGCAGCTGGATTTCCACGATCCGCTGGCTCCCGGCGCCTGGCGCCGCGGCATCGCCACGGCCGATGTGGACTATTCGCTGCTGGAGTCTTCGCAGCGTCTGCGGGCCGACGCCGCACGGGTGATCGACCACCTCGAAGGAGGCGGCTGCCTGGAGGACGACTATGTCGTGCGCAAGGTCCGCCGTGTCAACGAGGGGTGCATGTCGATGAACGCCAACGTCGGGGCGCAGGCTTCGCGCTGGCTCGATGCGGGCAAGACTGTGGGGCTGGTCGGCGGCGACCACTCGACGCCCTACGGGCTGATCCGGGCGCTGGGCGCGCGCCATGCGGCGTTCGGCATCCTGCACGTCGATGCGCACTGCGACCTGCGCGATGCCTACGAGGGGTTTGAGTTTTCCCACGCCTCGATCATGTTCAACGTCCTGCGCGACGTGCCGCAGGTGACGAAGATCGCCCAGGTCGCCGTGCGCGACTTCAGCGAGTCGGAGGCTGCGCTGGCCGCCTCGTCCGGGCGCGTCGCCACGTTCGACGACCTTTCGCTCGCGGCCGCCCTTTTCCGCGGCGAGACGTGGGATGCGCAGTGCCGCCGCATCGTCGACGCGCTGCCGCAGGAGGTCTACGTGAGTTTCGACATCGACGCCTTGACCTTCGAAAACTGCCCTCACACCGGAACGCCGGTTTCCGGCGGCCTTACGTTCAACCAGGCCGTCTGGCTGCTCGATACGCTCACCCGCTCGGGACGCCGTATCATCGGTTTCGACGTGGTGGAGGTGTGCCCCGCGCCCGACGAGCGGATCGACGCCATCACGGGCGCCCGCATGCTCTGGAAACTCTGCGGGCAGACCCTCAAGTCAAACGAATCATAAAACGACCGATAGATGCGACTTTTTTCGATGTACCGCTGGGTTCGCCAGCGACACATGATGGGGCTTCGGGGCCGCAACTTCCTGGAAGCGCCCTGGGCCGGAGGCGTGGTGCTGCTGGTGTGCGTGATCGCCGCCATGCTGCTGGCCAATCTCCCCGCGACCAAACTCTATTACCACCACCTGCTGGAGACCGACCTCTCGCTGATGATCCATTCCCCGGACGGTGTGATCGACTGGATTTTCCCGCGGGGCATGACCGTCGAGAAGTTCATCAACGACGGGCTGATGGTGATTTTCTTCTTTGCCGTGGGGCTTGAGATCAAGCGCGAGATCGTCTGCGGGCAGCTTTCGTCCGCGCGCCGGGCCATCCTTCCGGTGCTGGCCGCAGCGGGCGGCATGCTGGTCCCGGCGATTTTCTTCACGGCGTTCAACCACGGCACGATGGCCGCAAACGGCTGGGGGATCCCCACCGCCACGGACATCGCCTTCGCCATAGGCATCCTCTCGATGCTGGGCAACCGCGTCCCCGTGTCGCTCAAAATCTTCCTCACGGCGCTGGCCGTCGCCGACGACCTGGGGGCCATTCTGGTCATCGCGCTTTTCTATGGCGGCAAGGTGCAGATCACCTGCCTGCTGGTGGCGCTGGTCATCATGCTGGGGGTCTACTTTATGAAGCAGATGGGCGAGAAGCGCATGTTCTCCTATCTGGTCCCGGCCTTCGTGGTCTGGGGGCTGTTCTATTACTCGGGCGTCCACTCGACCATCTCGGGCGTGGCGATGGCGCTGCTGATCCCGATGGAGCCGCGTTACAGCAAGGAGTATTTCGCCCATAAGATGCGATGGCTCAATGCGCTGATGCTCCGCGCCGCCTCGCACGAGGACTTCCCCAACGAGGAGCAGCGGTTCTACCTGCGGCGCATGCACGACCTGTCGTCCAACTCGGTGGGCATGAGCTACCGTCTGGAGCACGGACTGGCGCCCTACGTCACGTTCCTGATCATGCCGGTCTTCGCGCTGGCCAACGCCGGCGTCGAGATTACGTCGCTCGAATACCTCAATATTTTCCACTATTCGCCCGAAATCGGATCAATCGGCATGGGCGTCTTCTTCGGTCTTGTCCTCGGCAAGCCGCTGGGCATCTTCCTTGCCAGCTGGGGAGCCGTGAGGACGGGTCTTGCGGAGCTGCCCGAGGGGGCGACGTGGCGCATGCTGCTGGCCGTGGCCTGCCTGGGCGGTATCGGGTTCACGATGTCGCTGTTCGTCGATTCGCTGGCCTTCACCGACCCCGATCTGGTCGACCGCGGCAAGATCGCGATCCTGATGGGTTCGCTGGCCGCCGCCGTCGTGGGGTGCCTGCTGATCCTGATCTTTTCGGGAAAAAACCGCCGGACCCGGCAGGGCGGGCGGTAGGCATCCGCCGCGCAGGCGGCGTTTGCCGGAAATGGCGTCCGGTCCGGACCCGTGCGGCCGGAACAGATTTATTTGCTTCTGCCGGTGCCTTGCACTATCTTTGCAAAAAAGATTCGATAATGATGAAAAAGACCTTCCCGATCCTCCCGGCCCTCGTGCTGCTGGCCGGAGCCTGCTCGAAAAATTCGGGCGGAGGCGGCGTGAAACTCCGGAACGATACCGATTCGGTGGCCTACGTCATCGGCATGAACGTGGGCGCGAACCTGCTGAAAATGGATTCGACGATCAATGTGAACGCCGTTTGCGAAGGCATCCGCGACATGTTCCGCGGCAATCCCAGACTCTCGGCGGCCGATGCCGAGACGTTCTATCTGAGCTACGTGAACTACGCCCTTCCCGAGAAGGCGCGCGCCTATGAGGAGCAGTTCCTCCTCGACATCGCCAAGTCGAACCGCTCCTATGCCCGCACGTCGTCGGGCGTGACCTACACCGTTACGGACGTCGGGGATCAGAATCAGGTTCCCACTTCCGAGCGCGACAGCGTGGCCCTGCGGTGGGTGATCCGCACGGCGGCGGGCGACGAGATCGCCTCCTCCTACGAGCGGGGCGATACGGTGCGTTCGCTGGTCCGCAACCTGCGGCGCGGGGTGCAGGAGAGCGTGAAGCTCATCGGCAAGGGCGGCAAGATCAACGCCTGGATGCCTTCGTCGGCAGCCTACGGCGCCGAGGGCGACAAGGAACTGGGCGTGGCTCCCAATGCGACGCTCTATTTCGAGATCGAACTCGTCGACCTCGACAAGTATACGACCCGGTCGCGGCGGCGTTGACGGTCCGTCCGGCGCCGCCGGTTCCGCGGCCGGATCGTCCGGCCCGGGGATTTCGCCAAAATAGTTGCTCGGAATCATTTCGTTAACAAAATTTTTATATCTTTGCGGGGAATAAGCCCGCGCTTTGATAGGCGGCGCCTCGGCAGAGCCGGATAAATTCGCCTCTGCTCCCGGTTTGCACTGTCTTTGCGCGTGCGACGGCGACAATATAAAGGAAACATCAAACATAGTGAAAACAACAATGAAAAAAATCTTTTTTGCTGCGGCGCTCGCGGGTGCCGCAATGCTCGCCTCCTGCGGAGGAAACAAGAGCGGGGTACAGCTGGGCAGTCTGTCCGAGTTCGACTCTCTGTCGTATTCGCTCGGAGCCAACATCGGTTATGGCATGAGCTACGAAATGAAGGATATTCCGTTCGATTTCAAGGCTGTGGACAAGGGCGTCCGGGAAGGCGCTCTGGGCAAGGCCACCCAGGAGCACGACAAGTCGCTCGATATGCTGTGCGAATATTTTATGACCAAGCGCGGCGAGCGTGCGCAGGCCGTGGCGCAGAAGCGCGCCGAGGCGGACAGCGTGCGCCTGGCCGGCGGCGACACGACCAAGGTGGAGTATCCCGCGGCCGATCCCGACATGTTCGAGAGCGAGGAGGAGCGTACCGAGATCTCCTATGCCTTCGGTAACAACATCGGTTACAACATCGCACAGAGCGGCATGCCCATTCAGCTGGTCTGGATCGGCGAGGCCATGCAGAACGTGCGCGACAACAACGCCAAGATGACCGAGGACGAGGTGAACCAGTACTTGCAGTACTACTTCATGGTGAAGCGTCCGGCCGAGAACGCCGAGGCTTCGAAGGCGTGGCTGGAGAAGACGGAGAAGAAGTCGGGCGTGAAGAAGACCGAGTCGGGCCTGCTCTATAAGGTTACCGACGCCGGCGACGCTTCGGTGATGCCCAAGGACCCGCGCGACGTGGTGAAGGTGCACTATACGGGCCGTACCCGCGAAGGCAAGGTGTTCGACACCTCGAAGTTCGCCAACCGTTCGAAGGAGCAGCAGGAGATGATCAAGAAGCAGCGTCCCGATGATTTCGACAAGGACGAACCCGTCGAGTTCCCGCTCAACCGTGTGATTCCCGGATGGACGGAAGGGTTGCAGCTGGTGGGCAAGGGCGGCAAGATCACGCTCTGGATTCCCGCCGACCTGGCTTACGGTGCGCGCGGCGCAGGCCGTGACATCGGTCCCAACGAGGCTCTGGAGTTCGAGGTCGAGCTGATCGACGTCACTCCCTACGTGGAGCCTGCTCCGGCCGATTCGACCGCAACGGCCGAGAAGCCCGAGGCTGCTCCCGCAAAATAGTCGGACCGCGAAAAATGAATCCGGATGTGCGCATGCGCATCCGGATTTTTTATAAATAGGCATCTAAAAAACTCCGGCCTTCGAATCATCGAAGGCCGGAGTTTTTCGGTTGAGTCCGTTTAGAACGGCAGGTCGTCGACCTGTGCGGGCGCAGAGGCGTAGGAAGGCTCCTCGGCGATGGGCGGCATGTCGGGCATCGGGGCCGCCGCGGCCTCCTGTTTGGGTTGCAGACGCCATGCGCGGATGTCGGTGTACCAGCGGCCGTTGTATTCGCGCGACTCGATGTTGACCGAGACGTTGTAGGTCGAGCCCTCTTTCAGACGGGCCACGTCTTCGGGCTTGTTGAAGAACGTAACGCAGATTTTGCGTGTGAAAGAGCCTTCGTTCATTTCGAAAACCACATCCTGACGCTGCCACTCACCGCGTGCCGACGTTCCCTTCGTCACGGGCAGTATTTTGTAAACGGTTCCTTCGAATTCCATAGTGTAAATAGGGTTTGTTTGCGGCAAAGGTAGCAATTTTCCGGGACATTCGGAGCCTTTCCCGCGGAAAAAACGCCTGACGTCCGAAGATCGGCGGATGCGGCGTTTCTGTCCCGGAACCGCGGCGTGCGCCCCGTTCCGTTCGGCTCCGTCGGAGGTTCGGCCCTTTCTTTTTGCTGTCTGTTGCAGTGGCCTGCGGCCCGTAATCCGTATAAAAAAGCAGGACCCGGTTTGCTTTTTTTGCTTTTTTTGAATTATCTTTGGTGCTGTAATGATATTTTTTATTTGTCGGAGCGTTCTGCCGGACTGTCCGGTTTCGGCTGCGTCCGGCGTGTTGGCACCTTTGTCCATGATGAAAAAACTACTGCTTTTTGTTGCGCTTCTCGGCCTCGCGCTGCCCCTGCGGGCGCAGGACGACAAGGCGCTGGCCGCCGCCGCTGCGAAGGCCGACCTGAAACTGATGTCGTTCAACATCCGCTATTACAAGCCCGGCGCCGACGGCGACAACGGCTGGGTTGCGCGGCGCGCCGCCTGTCTGGAGATGATCCGTGCGGAATCGCCCGACGTCATCGGCTTCCAGGAGCCGCACCGGCCGCAGATCGACTATCTGAAGGTGAACCTCCCCGAATACGCCGAGGTCGACATGGGACGCGACGCCGCGACCGACATCGAGAAGAAACCCGACGGCGGCGAGCATCTGATGATCATGTACCGCCGTTCGAAATACATCCTGCTCGACAGCGGGTTTTTCTGGATCAGCCCCACGCCCGAATGCCCTTCGCGGGGCTGGGACGCCATGTGCCGCCGCGTCACGGTGTGGGTGCAGCTCAAGGACCGGAAAACCGGAAAGGAGTTCTTCTATTTCGACACCCATTTCGATCATATCGGCAAGCAGGCCCGCGCCGAATCGGCCCGGATGATGGTCGCCCGGATGAAGCGGATCGCCGGTGAGAAGGCCGCCGTCTTTCTCTCGGGAGACCTGAATACGACCTACGACAACGCCCTGCTCGACCCGCTGAAGGCGTGGATGCAGTCGGCGCGCCATGCGGCCCCGGTGACCGACGAACTGCCGACGTTCAACGACTTCGGCAAGCGTTCGCTGTGGATCGACTTCATTTTCGCCCGCAACGCCCGTGCGCTGGCCTACCGGACCCTTGTCGATTCCGGGCGTTACGGCGTTCCGTTCCTCTCGGACCACAATCCCGTTTACGCGCTCTACAAACTCTGAATCCGCCGGACGGCCGACAAACCCGGATACAACCAAATTCCGATACCATGAAGAACCTTTCCCTCGTTTTCCGCAGCCTCGCGCTGCCCGTGCTGCTGCTGACGCTGAACGCCGCCGGTGCGCAGGAGAAGCAACCGCTCCGTTACGTCGATGCCGCGACGCTGACCGTCATCGGCAAGAGCATGCCCACACCCAAACTGTTCCAGCGGGTCGACACCGCCCGTTACGAGCTCTGGCAGCCCGTGAAGAACTACTCGGCCTTCTCCACCGGACTGGCCGTCGTTTTCCGCACCGACAGCCGGACGATCCGCGCCCGGTGGAAAACCGGCGGATACGGATTGGGCCACAACATGACCGCCATCGCCCGCAAGGGTCTCGATCTCTACATCGAGCGCGACGGGCAGTGGGCCTACGCCGGTTTCGGCTGGCCCAAGGGCGACAACCACGACAGCGCGCTGGTCGAGTATATGGACGAGGGCGAAAAGACCTGTCTGGTCTACCTGCCCCTGTGGGACGAGGTGCTTTCGCTGGAACTGGGCATCGACGGCGACAGCCGCATCGAGGCCGTTCCGAACCCCTTCCGCCACCGGATCGTGGTGCTCGGGTCGAGCATCACCCACGGCGCTTCGGCCGGGCGTCCCGGCATGACCTGGACGGCGCGGCTGGCCCGCCGGATGGGACTCGATTTCCTGAATCTCGGTTACAGCGGGCAATGCAAGCTGCAACCCGAATTCGCGCGGATGCTGGCCGAGATGGATGCCGACGCCTTTGTTTTCGACGCCTTCTCCAACCCGAGCGCCGGGGAGATCGAGGAGCGGCTCGACGCCTTCGTGGCGACCGTCCGCAAGGCGCATCCCTCGACGCCGCTGATCTTCATTCAGACCGAGGTCCGCGAGACCGTGAATTTCAACCTCCGGGCGCGGAAATTCGAATCCGACAAGCGCGCCGCCGCCGAAGCGGGCGTCCGGCGGCTGATGAAGGACGACCGGAACATCTACTTCATCGACTCCCGGGGGATGATCGGCACGGACCACCTCGGGACGGTCGACGGTTCGCACCCCTCCGACCAGGGTTTCATGTACATGACCCGCCATCTCGAACCGCAGCTGCGCAAGATTTTCCGGAAATACGGAATCCGCTGATCCGCAGACCGGCAGGGCCGCAGCTTTCGGGCTGCGGCTTTTTCGTTTTTTGGGGCAGGAGGTTGCAAATCTGAAATTAATGCTATCTTTGCTTCCGGTATGACCGAAGATTTCATTCAGGAAAACGAGGATCGGGAACTGTTCCGGCGGATCAAGCAGGGGAGCGAGGAGGCTTTCCGGGTGGTTTACGGGAAGTATCACCGGATACTCTATGCCGTGGCCCTGAAGATGCTGAAGGACCGTTCCGCGGCCGAGAACGCCGTGCAGCACGTCTTCGTGAAACTTTGGATCGGGCGGCAGGAGATGACCGTCATGCTGAGCCTGCGGAACTACCTCTACACGATGACCCGCAACTACATCCTCAATTACCTGCGCAGCCGCAATACCGAGCTGGTGCACAGCTACCGCCTGGCGCAGCTCATTCCCGAGGCTTCGGACCCGCTCGACGCGCAGATCGAGCGCGAGGATCTTTTGCAGATGCTCGATACGGTGATCGCGGGGCTTCCGACCCAGAAGCGGCAGGTCATGTACCTGCGCAAGGCGGGCTATTCGAACCCCGAGATCGCCGAAATGCTCAATCTTTCGGTCAACACCGTCCGTTCGCACTACCAGGAGGGCGTCAAACTCCTGAAGAGCCGTTTCGGCCATATCGTCCTGCTTATCGTCATCCTGCAAACTTTATTTTTATGAACAGACCTTCGGAAGAACTTTTGCATAAGACGCTCGAAAACCGCGCCACCGCCGCCGAGGCCGCTTCGGTCGCCGAGTGGCTCGCCACCGATTCGGGCCAGGCATGGGCCAGTCGCTACATCGGCCGCGACTTCGACCGGCAGGAGTCCTGCGGCGACTATGAGCGGGAGGAGGTCGCCTCGGAGCGCATCTTCGCGCGGATCAAAACCGCCCTCACGCGCGGCCGGCGGCGCCGCATTCTTTTTCGCGTCGCCGCCGTCGTGATTCCCGTCGCGCTGGTGCTGGGCGTCGCCCTGCGTCTCGACCGTCAGGTAGGGGGCATCTTTTCGGATGCGGAGTACGGCGAATTCGTCGTCGACCGGGGGCGGCGTACGCAGTGCCTGTTTCAGGACGGCACGGTCGCCCACCTCAATTCCGAGTCGAAAATCCACTATCCCGTGAAGTTCGGGCTTTTCGAGCGTCGCATCCGGCTCGAAGGCGAAGCCTACTTCGAGGTGACCCACAATCCCCGGCGGCCGTTCGTCGTGGAGTTCGAGGGCGGAGAGATCCAGGTGCTCGGCACGTCGTTCAACGTCAAGGCCTACCGCGACGATGACATCGTCGCCGTAACGCTCGACGAGGGGCGCGTGGTGCTCGACGACCGCCGCGGCGGTCGTTTCGAACTGTCGCCCTCCGAACAGCTGCTCTACGACCGGCGCTCGGGCGAGGGGCGGATCGTCCGCGGCGCCGACGCCATGCGTTATTCGATCTGGAAGGACGACGTGATCTCGTTCCGCGACACGCCCCTTGCAGAGGTGCTCGAAACCCTTTCGCGGTGGTACGACGTGCGCTTCGAAACCGACGGACAGCCCGATCGCCCCATATCCTACACCTTTGCGACCGACAATACGCTGCTGGATAATGTTTTGCGTGAAATGGAACTGATCTCTCCGGTGCGTTTCGAACGCACCAAAACAGAAATAAAGGTAAGTTTCAGATAAAAAAAAGAGTTTCGGCTCATCGTTTTTTCCCGTTTGCGTGTCTATTCTGTGAAAAGCGCGCAAACGGGCTTTTTAGTAAACAACTACCTAAACTAATCTGTATGAAACGAATCAGACTACTCTTTCTGATGCTGCTTTGTGTAGCCGGGACGGCCCTGACGGCCCGGGCGCAGAAAGTGACGTTGAATTTCCGGAATGCCAAGCTCGAACAGGTGTTCGGGCGGATTACCGAGCAGACGGGCTACACGTTCTACTATGCGCGTCCGACGGTCAATCCCGACAAGGTCGTCAGCATCGCCGTCGCGGATGTCGACGTGCGTGCGGCGCTGAAACAGCTGCTGGCGGACGACAAGGTCGAAATCGAGATCCGCGACGGCAAGATTTACCTTTCCCCCCCCCGGCAGAGTGCCGCTGTGCCGCAATCCGTTAAGGGCGTCGTCCGGGATGCCGCGGGCCAGCCCGTTGTCGGGGCCGCGGTGATCGTCAAGGGAACCACCCGCGGCGTGAGTTCCGGGACCGACGGCTCGTTCTCGTTCGAGGGTCTGGCTGACGGCGCCGTGCTGCAAGTCTCGGCGCTGGGCTACGCCACTGCCGAAATCCCGGTCGGCAACCGTTCGTTCGTCACCGTGGAGCTGAAGGAGGACGCCACGCTCGTCGACGAGGTGGTGGTCGTGGGCTACGGCACGCAGAAGAAGGCCAACCTGACGGGCGCCGTCGACCAGGTCTCCTCGGAACTTCTGGAGAACCGTCCCGTGGCCAACGTCACGCAGATGTTGCAGGGCGCCGTGCCCAACCTCAATATTTCGCTGGCCGACGGCAAGCCCAACCGCTCGGCGTCGTACAACATCCGCGGCAAGACGTCGATCGGCGCGGGCGGATCGGCTCTGGTGCTGATCGACGGCGTCGAGGGCGACCCCGCGATGCTCAACCCCAACGACATCGAGTCGGTCTCGGTGCTCAAGGACGCAGCTTCGGCCGCCATCTACGGTTCGCGCGCACCCTACGGCGTGGTGCTCATCACCACCAAGGACCCGGGCAAACTCACCGACAAGTTCACGATCAACTACACGGGCAACGTCTCCATCCAGCAGCCCACGGCCATTCCCGACGTCGTGGACGACGGTTACGTCTATTCGCGCCTCTTCTACGACGCATGGTACAACTACCGCTTCAACGAGCCGACGGGCTTCAACAACTCGCAGGACTTTTCGCGTGCGTGGCTCGACACCTTCCGCCAGCGCAAACTCGCGGGCAACAAGCTCGAAACGACGGTCGAACCCGACGGCAAGTATGTCTACTACGGCAATACGGACTACTACGACGCACTTTACAAGGATACGGTGATCGCCCAGACGCACAACATCTCGGTCAGCGGTTCGAACGGCAAGATCAGCCACTACCTTTCGGGGCGTCTGTACGACTACAACGGCCTGTTCAACTTCACGCCCGACACCTACCGCACGATGAACCTCCGTTCGAAGGTCTCCTCGCAGGTGTTCAAATGGCTGAAGATCAGCAATAACTTCGACTACACGCACGACCGCTACCGTCAGCCGATGGGTTATTCGAAGGAGGGCGGCGGCGTGCTGTGGCGTTCGCTCAACGACCAGGGGCACCCCTCGTCGCCGATCTTCAATCCCGACGGTACGCTCACCAAGTCGGGCGCCTACGCCATCGGCGGTCTGGTGACGGGCAACAACTGGCTCGACCGCACGACCAAGACGCTCAAGAACACCACCACGCTCAATGTCACGATGCTGGAGAACCGCCTGCGCCTGACGGGCGACTTCTCGTTCCGCACCAAGGACTACACCGAGACCAAAAAGACCACGGCCATCCCTTACAGCGCCTACGAGGGCGAAATCGTCTACCTCGGCACGCCCGAGACCGACGACGTGATGAAGGAGTCGCTGCAACTGACGACCTATATCGCCACCAACGCCTACGCCGAGTTCGAGGACACCTTCGCCGAGAAACACTATTTCAAGGCGCTGGCCGGTTACAACTACGAGCAGCAGGACTACAAGTCGACCTACTCCGAGCGCAACGGCCTTCTGATGCCCGACGCCGACAACATCAACTTCGCGCTGGGCGACATCATGTCGATCACCGCCGGCGGCAGCCGTTGGCGTTACGTGGGCGCTTTCTTCCGCTTCAATTACGCCTACGACGACCGCTACCTGCTCGAAGTCAACGGCCGCTACGACGGCTCGTCGAAATTTCCGAACAACTCCCAATGGGGCTTCTTCCCCTCGGCTTCGGCCGCCTGGCGCGTTTCGCAGGAGAAGTTCTGGAACGTCAGCCCCAAGGCCGTTTCGAACCTCAAGCTGCGCGCCTCGTACGGTGCGCTGGGCAACAGCAACGTCGATCCCTACACCTACCTCGAAACCTTCGGCCTGTCGACCTTCGGAACCGGTTCGGGCGACGCGGCCCGCTACCTCTTCGGGCAGGCCAAGCTGCGCTACACGAGCCTCCCGGGCCAGATTCCCGACAACATCGGCTGGGAGACCTCCAAAACCTTCGACGTGGGACTGGACGCCGGTTTCCTGAACGGACGGCTGAACCTCACGGCCGACTACTACATCCGCAAGACGGTGGACATGTACACCGTCGGCCCGACGCTTCCCGACACCTTCGGAGCGACGGCCCCCAAGGGCAACTACGCCGACATGAGCACCTACGGCTATGAAATCGCGTTGAGCTACAACGATTCGTTCAAGCTGGCGGGCAAGCCCTTCAATTTCGGAATCAAGGCGACGCTGGCCGACTATTATTCCATAATCGACCGCTATAACAACGCCTCGCGCAAGCTCTCCGATTACTACGAGGGGCAGCGTCTGGGCGAGATCTGGGGTTTCGTCTGCAACGGGCTGTTCCAGTCGCAGGCCGAAATCGACGCGGCGTTCGGCGGCAAGGGCTACAAGAATGACATCATGCAGACCTCCGAGAAGTACATCACCTATCCGGGCGACATGCGCTTCGAGGATCTGAACGGTAACGACGCCATCGACCGCGGCAGCAGCACGGTCGACGATCCGGGCGACCGGAAGATCATCGGCAACTCCGAGCCGCGCTACCTCTACACCATTTCGCTCAATGCCGACTGGAACGGTTTCTTCCTCTCGGCGCTGTTCGACGGCGTGGGCAGACAGCAGTGGTTCCCCAGCGACGAAAGCCTTTTCTGGGGCATGTACAACCGTCCCTACAACCAGGTTCCGACGTGGCATCTGCAAAACTACTGGACCGAGGAGCGTCCGAACGCCTACCTGCCGCGCTACGTGGGCTACTACGGTCCGATGAACGCCAATACGGTCAACGTCAATACGCGCTACCTGCAGGACGTGTCGTACATCCGGCTGAAGAATCTTCAGTTCGGTTACGAGCTGCCCAAGCGGTGGATCTCGAAGATCGGTCTTTCGAAGGTCTCGGTCTACTTCTCGGGCGAGAACCTCTGGAGCTGGTCGCCGCTCTACCGCCACACGAAGGATTTCGACGTGACGGTGGCCAGCAAGAAATCCGACTCGGATATTTCCAACAGCAAGGGCGACGGACATAACTATCCCGTGATGCGCAGCTTCAGCTTCGGCATCTCGATCACCTATTAAACTGTTTACGTGCTATGAAAAGATCAACCTATATATGGAGTCTGCTCGTGGGCTGCGTTGCGTTCGCCACGTCGTGCGACCTGACGGAGAACGTGCAGGTGAAAGCCGACAAGTCGATGATCTTCGGATCGAAATCGGGTCTCGAACTCTACTCCAATTCGTTTTACAAGGCCCTGCCGACGCTCAAGAACGGCTTCATGCAGGACAAGATGTGCGACGTGGGGGCCGTCAGCAACACCGACACCTTCATCAAGCGGGGGGCCTACAACACCGAGACGGCGACCAGCTGGAGCTGGGGCGCGCTCAAGAACGTGAACTACTTCATCGACGGCTGCAATGATCCGAAATACTGCACCGTCGAAGCCGAGACGCGCGACAACTACCTGGGCATCGCCCGTTGGTTCCGTGCGTGGTTCTACTACGACAAGCTGACCACCTACGGCGAAGTTCCCTGGTTCCCCAACGACATCCAGTCCTACCAGAACGACGTGATGTACAAGGACCGCGACAGCCGCGACGTGATCATCCGCAACCTGATCGCCGACCTCGATTTCGCCTACGAGCACATCCAGGCCACCTCGTCGACCGGCAGCGCGACGCTCACGCGCTGGGCCGCCGCCGCGCTCAAGTCGCGCGTCTGCCTCTTCGAAGCGGCTTACCGCCGTTACCACAACCTCACGGGGCTTGAGATAACCCCCGAGGAGCTGTATCGCGAGGCCGCCAAGGCCGCCAAGCTGGTGATCGACAACAGCGGTTGCTCGCTCAACACCGCCGCGGGCAAGAAGGGCGCCTATCGCGATCTGTTTTACAGCGAGACGCCGCTGACGCAGGAGGTGATCCTCGCCGTCTGCGCCAACGAGAAATCCGGCATCTTCGGCGAGCAGAACTGGTGGTTCAACGCCCGCTCGTACGGACTGTGCTGGAGCCTCGTCCGCTCGTTCGTCCACACCTACCTCAAGCAGGACGGCACGCCCTTCACCGCCGCCGCCGACTACGCCGTGAAATCCTTCGCCGAGGAGATGGAGGGGCGCGACCTGCGCCTGGAGCAGACCGTGCGCGGCCGCAACTTCCTGTGGGACGGCAAGACGGCGGTCGCCGACATCAAAAACCTTTCGCTCACGGGCTACCAGGTGATCAAGTACACGCTCGACGAATCGAAGTACGACGGCGGTGCGAAGAACATCAACAGCATTCCGCTGATCCGCTATGCCGAGGTGCTGCTCAACTACGCCGAGGCGCAGGCCGAACTGGGGGTGCTCACCGACTCCGAATGGGCGCTCACGGTCGGTGCGCTGCGTAAGCGCGCGGGTATCACGGGCGGCACGGAGACGCTGCCCACGACCGTCGACAGCTACCTGCAACGCACCTTTTATCCGGACGTGACCAGCCCCGTGCTGCTCGAAATCCGCCGCGAGCGGGCCATAGAACTCGTCGCCGAAGGCATGCGCTTCGACGACCTGCGCCGCTGGAAGTGCGGATCGCTGATGGAGACCCTGCCGTGGAGCGGCATTCACATCCCCGGGTTGGAGCAGCCCGTCGATGTCAACGGCGACGGCGTGAACGACTACTACTTCACCGAGGGCGAGGTTGCGTCGGCTCCGGCGGCCTACAAGAACATCGCCGTCCGCGTCAATCAGGACGGCGTGGGGCTTTATGCCGAGGCGAATCCCGTGTCGGGTTACGATCTGGTCTACAAGACCGGTGCGGGCGACCGCTACTGGTATCCCGACGGGCGCCAGTACCTCTATCCGATTCCCGCCAAGGTGATCCGCGATTACAGGAACGCGGGCTATACGATCTCGCAGAACCCCGAGTGGGACAACGAATAAATAAAAAGCAAGACCATGAGAATATTCCGTTATTTACTGACCTTTTCGTTGAGTTTCGCCTTCGTTTTCGCCGCCGGGTGCAGCGATCCGAAGCCCGATTACTCGGAATTCTACAAACCCCAGCCCGGCGACGAACCGGAGGAGCCGGTCAATCCCGGACTTGAGGACAATCAGCTGAAAGTCATGTCGTTCAATGTGCGTTACAGCTCGGGCGACGACGGTGCGAACAGTTGGGACAACCGCAAAAAGGCCGTTCCGGCGATGTTCGCCGACCAGCAGCCGACGGTGCTCGGCGTGCAGGAGGCGCGGCTCGACCAGAAGACCTACATGGACGAGAACTGCGCGGGCTACAAGAGCGTCGGCGTGGGCCGCACCGACGGCCAGAATGCCGGTGAGTTCATGGCCATCTACTACCTCGCCGATGCCGTGAAGCTCGAAAAGTGGGGGACCTTCTGGCTCTCCGACACCCCCGACGTCCCGTCGGTCGGCTGGGACGCCTCGACCTACCGCACGGCCACGTGGGCCTTGTTCACCCACTACAAGTCGGGCCGCAAGTTCTTCTACGTCAACACTCACATCGACCATGTGGGGCAGGTGGCGGCCCAGAAGTCGATGGAGCTGATCGAGGCGAAGATCCGGTCGCTCAACCCCGACAACCAGCCGACGGTGCTGACCGCCGACTTCAACAAGATGCTCGACAGCCCGATTTTCGACGGCGTGAAGAAGTTCATGGCCGACGCGCGCACGACCGCTCCCGTGACCGACAACAAGGCGTCGTTCAACAACTTCGGCGGGGCGACCAACTACCCGCGCATCGACCACATCTTCAGCTCGGGCTTCACGCCCCTGCGCTTCGCCACCGTCGACCAGCGTTACGAGAAGGTCCCCTACATTTCGGACCACTATCCCATCGCGGCCGTGTTAGAGTTCAAGTAATCCTGCAACCAAAGCTCAAAACCGATTGAAATGAAACGATTTATCTATATGCTGGCCGCTTTCGCCCTCATGGGGGCCGTCTCCTGCCAGCCGGACGAGGAAGTGGCGGTCCACGCCTCGTTCACCACCGACAAGGAGTCCTACGATGTGGGCGATCCGGTGGTGCTCACCAACACTTCGACGGCCGAAAACGCCCTGATCGCCATCTGCAAATGGGAGCTGGGCAAGGGCGTCGTCTCCTACGAAACCACTCCGGAGAACATCTCCTACGATCAGGCCGGAGAGTATGTCATCAAGCTGACCGTCACCTCCGACCGCGGGGCGAAGAAGTCGTCGTTCGAGAAGACCATTCGGGTCGTGGACAACAACATCCGGCCCGTGGCCGACTTCACGTGGTCGCCCGAGAAGGTCGTGGCGGGCGAACCGGTGCAGTTCACCGACTGTTCGACCGACGAGGACGGCGAGGTGGTGGCCTGGGAGTGGAAATTCGGAACCACGACCTCCGACAAGCAGAATCCCGAATTCACCTTCGCGGCGCAGGGGGCTACGGAGGTCTCGCTGACCGTGACCGACAACAAGAAAGGCAGGAACACCAAGACGGTGACCATCGACGTGGGCCGCGGCGCCATCAGCCTCGACCTGCTCTGGTCGTACCCCTACGACGACACGAAGGACGCCTATGTGTTCGGCACGTCGCCCGCGGTCAGCCCCGACGGTGAGTATGTCTATGTGACTTCGACGGGTTATTCGCTGGTCTGCTTCACGAAGGCCGGCGAGCGTCTCTGGGCCTTCGACATCGGCAAGGACGGTGCGTCGGCCGAGAACAACAGCGGTTCGATCAAGGTGCAGTCGCCGACGCCTTCGGTCGACGAGGACGGCACGGTCTACGCGCTGGCGGGCTTCAACGAGCCGAACAAGGGCGCGGGAGGCAGCGCGTTCTACGCCGTCAGCGGCGGCGCCGGGGGCGGCTCGCAGGTCTGGCATGTGAATACGGGCGTGAACACCAGCTTCCGGTTCCTTTCGCCGGCCGTCACCGAGAAATATCTCTTCATTGTGGCGCGCAACGTGCCTTCGGGGCATCAGAATTTCCAGGTCTACGACAAATCGTCGGGCGACCTGGTGGACGAGCGACACGTCAACGGCGGCTCCTACGGCGGCGTGCTGCCGCTCAAAAACGGCATGGTGATCGCCGGTACGGGCGGCAGTCACGGCATGCGCGTCTTCTTCCCCGACGGCGCGGGCAAGTGGAAATTCTCCTGCGTGAAGTCGAACGGCCGCGAGCACAACTACGGCGGCAGCGGCAAGGATGCTACGTGCGAGGCGCCGAACGGCACGCAGCCTGCGTCGGGTCCCGGCGGCAAGGTCTACATCCTGTTCCAGAACCAGGGCGTGCGTGCGGACAAGAGTCTGGGCGGGGGTGTCGTCTACTGTTATGATCCGGCAAAGACCGTCTACGGGCAGACGCCCGAACCGGACTGGTACTGTCCCGTCAAGGGCGATTGCGCCCAGTCGGGCATGGGCGTGGCGCTGGGCGAGGACGGCACGGTCTACGCCGCGACGCAGAAGACCGGCAGCGTGGCGGCCCACGTCACGGCCATCTCCGCGCAGGGCGTGAAACGCTGGGAGCACGCCGCCGACGGCGACATCAACGGCGTTCCGGCCGTTGACGATCAGGGCTTCGTCTATTACAACGACCGGACTACGGGCAAGCTGGTGAAACTCCGCCCGGAGGACGGCTCGCGCGTGGCGGAGATCAAGCTGGCCGACGAGCTGCGTTCGTCGCCGACGATCTCCTACGACGGCACGATCTACGTCAACGGCATGAAGGATGACAAGCCCACCGTCTTCGCGGTGAAGGGTGCGGCCGAGGGCTGCGCCGCGTCGTGGTCGCAGCAGGGAGGCAACCCATCCAAAACCGAGTATATGTACTGATCCGCTGAAAATCAGGGATGAGCGGGCCGCGTCACACGACGCGGCCCATTTTTTTCGGCCTTCGTGTATGTCGTTTCCGGCAAAATTCCCTCTTTATTATGGAACGGTCGCAGGAACCGGGACGAAAAGAACCTCGAACACAATTCTAAATTTCAGCAGATGATCCGAAAACTATTGGTGCTGTTGCTCTGCCTCACGGCGGCGACGGCGACGGCGAAGAAGCCCAAATCCTCCGCTTCGAAGAAGGCGGAGAGTTCGGCCGAAAAACCGAAGGAAAGCGATTACGACAAACTCTTCAAGGAGAAACATACGGTGGCCGACGGCATGTTCCGCCTGCACGACGTCAAGGGGAAGCTCTATTTCGAGATTCCCGATTCGCTTTTCGGGCGCGAAATGCTGCTCGGATCGACCATTTCGGAGGTTTCGGACAACGCTGCGGCGACGACCGGCTCCAAGTCGGACTATCCGCTGCACGTGGTTTTCACGCGCAACGACCGTTCGGTCCAGCTGCGTACGGTCAACTGCGAGAACATCACCGACGAGACGGGGGCTTCCCGCGCGCTGGCCGAGGCGGTGAAGCGGAACACGGCCGATCCCATCCTGCGCAATTACAAGATCGAGGCCTGGAACCGGGACAGCACGGCCGTGGTGGTCAACGTCACGGACCTGTTCGTGGCCGACGTGGAGGAGATGTCGCCCTTCTCGAAGTACGGACTTTATACGGCTTTCGAGCTGAAGAAGACCTTTCAGAAGGAGCGTTCGATGCTGGGCGAAATCAAGGCTTTCAGCGACAATGTGGTGGTGCGCAGTACGTTGAGCTATATTTTCACGCTCACCCGCGGCCGCACGACGCTGGTCAAGGACCAGCCGCTGACGGCCGTGATGACCCGTTCGCTGGTGTTGCTGCCCCGCGAGCCTTACCGTCCGCGCATCACCGACAGCCGCATGTCGGTGTTCCCGACCGGCAAGGTGCTTTTCAGCGAGCGCGAGCAGCGTGCCAAGGTGATCTACTACGCCCACCGCTGGCGGCTGGAGCCGTCGGACATGGATGCCTGGAAGCGCGGCGAGCGGGTCGCGCCGAAGAAACAGATCGTTTTCTACGTCGACGACGGATTCCCGGAGATGTGGAAAAAGCATATTTTCGAGGCCGTCGACCAGTGGAACGAGCCTTTCGGGCGCATCGGATTTAAAAACGCCATCGCCGCAAAGCCCTATCCGAAGGACGATCCCGAATTCGATCCCGACAACATCAAGTATTCGTGCATTCGCTACGCGCCGATCGCCATCGCCAACGCCATGGGGCCTTCGTGGGTCGATCCGCGCAGCGGCGAGATACTCAACGCTTCGGTCTATGTCTACCACGACGTGATGAAACTGCTGAACAACTGGCTGTTCGTCCAGACGGCGCAGGCCGACGAGCGCGTGCGCGCCGTGACGATTCCCGAGGAGGTGATCGGCGACGGACTGCGCTACGTCGTGGCCCACGAGGTCGGCCATTGCCTGGGTTACATGCACAACATGAGCGCCTCGGCGGTGATTCCTGTCGATTCGCTCCGCTCGCCGTCGTTCACGCAGAAGTACGGCACGACCACCTCGATCATGGACTACGCTCGCTTCAACTACGTGGCCCGGCCCGGAGATAGGGAGCGCGGCGTGAAGCTCACCCCGCCGCGTTTCGGCCTCTACGACTACTATGCCGTGAAATGGCTCTACACGCCCGTGCCCGACGCTGCGACGGCTGCCGACGAATATGCCGTCACTTCGAAATGGATAACCGGGGCCGCCGCCGATTCGGTCTACCGTTTCGGCAAGCAGCAGTTCAGCCGCTCGATCGATCCCCGTTCGCAGTCGGAGGATCTGGGCGACGACGCCGTGAAGGCCTCGGGCTACGGCATCGCCAATCTGAAATACATTCTCGGCAACATGAACGCCTGGATCGGCGCCCAGGACCCCGATTTCTCCCAGCGGCGCACCCTCTACGACGAGGTGCTCACGCAGTATATCCGCTACCTGAACCACGTGCTGGCCAACGTCGGCGGCATCTACTTCGCCGAGAAGATGGAGGGCGATCCCGTGGAAGCCTACCGCAGCGTGCCGCGCGAACGCCAGCGCGAAGCCCTGCTGTTCTGTCTCGCGCAGCTCAAGGACATGAAGTGGCTGGACAACGCCGAGCTGATCCGCGACATGCCGCTGATGGGTTCGCCCGCCGAGTCGATCATGGCCTCGCTGGTGTCGGTCGTCGTGGCCGCCCCGGCGCGTGTGGCTTTGAGCGCCGCGCTGGCCGAAAAGGAGGCCTACACGCCCGAGGAGTGCCGCAGGGATGTCTATGAATTCGTGTGGGCTTCGACGCTGAAGGGCCGCACGCCCGATGCGCTGGAGATGATGCTCCAGCGCGAATACGTCCGCAGTCTCAGCCTTTCGGCCGGGCTGAAATACACCGGGACGGGGGCGCGGGAGGAGAAGAAGCTGGTCTCCGACGAGGGACTGATGCCCGTTCCCGCCTTCCTCGGGGAGCATGCGGCCCGCACCGCGGCGCTCACCGCCTGCGGGGAACGCTGCGGCCACGACCCCTTCGAAACCTTCTCCGCCGCGCACCGCGTCGACACCGCGCCGCTGTTGGGCTACGGCTCTCCGCGCCTGAACTACTACGACCCGCGCAACACCGAGGCCGGGGATTATGCCGCGCTGCTCAAACTGCGTGCGATGCTCCGCACGAAGAGCGTTTCGGCGACGGGCGAAGCGCGCCTGCACTACGAGTTGTTGCTGCGCAACATCGAGAAAGCGTTGAAAAAATAAATCTTCCGGACCATGATGAAACTGTTTAAAATAGCTTTCCTTTCGCTGCTGGCGGGAATCTTGCTGCTGCCGGCGGCGTCTCGGCCCGTCCGGGCGGCCGGTTCGGCCGCCGTGGAAGCCGGAGCCGGGGACAGGAAGCGCGACAAGAAAAAGAAGCAGGAGGCCGATACCGCCGCCAAGGCGACTCCCTACGAGAAACTGTTCAAGGACAAGCGGGTGGAGACTGTCCGCGGCGGCGGGCTGACCCTGCACCTGACTGCGGACAAACTCTACCTCGAACTCCCCGATTCGCTGCTCGGCCGGGGGCTGATGATCACCACGACGATCGAGCGGACGGGCGATCCCGGCGACGGACTGGCCCACCAGCAGCCCGTGCCGCCCTACATGGTCGAGTTCGGCCGCGGGAAGAGCGACACGCTCCTCTGCATGCGGGAGTTCGCTCCGGTGGTGATCGTCGACGGCAGCCCGGCGATGCGTGAGGCCGTTGGACGGAGCAACATCGGTCCGATCGTGGCCTCGTATGCCGTGAAGGCCCGCACGCCCGACGGGAAGTCGTCCGTCGTCGACGTCACGGCGCTTTTCGTCGGGGACGTCAAACGCCTGCGTCCGATCGACCCCGAGGGCGGCAACACCTACGGCGGCTGGATGACGGCCAAGGCCGATTACAAGAAGGACCGTTCGATGCTGACCGGCGTGACGGGCGGAAAAGGGTGCGTTTCGGTGGTGGGAGAGCTTTCCTACGGCACGACGGTCAGCTTCCTCGGCCTGCTCGACCTGTGGAAGGACAAGCCCCAGTCGATCGTCGCCCGCCGCACGCTCCGCGTGCTGGGCGATCCCGAACGGCGGATGCGGCTCTGCGACCAGCGGCTCGGGCTGGCGGCCAAGGCGTTCAAACGCTTCTCGGACCGGGAGCAGGAGGCCAAAACCGATTATTACGCCTGCCGCCGTTCGATCCTCGACAGCGCGGGGAAGGTGCGTCCCGTGGTGTTTTACGTCGACACGGCTTTCGACGCTTCGGCCTATGCCGCCGTCGAGCGGGGGCTTCTGCTGTGGAACGATGCCTTCGCGAAGATCGGCTGCAAGGATGTCGTGCGGGTAGAGCCTTTTCCGGCTGATCCGGCTTTCAACGACAACAGCCTCTATAACAACTGCGTGCGGCGCACGGGAACCTCCAATTCGGAACTCTACACCGCCTCGTGGGTCGATCCGCGCAGCGGTGAAATCCTCGGGACCGACATCTTCGTGCCCTTCAATTTCACGGCCGCCATTCAGAAGAAGCTGCTCCTGACGTTGTCGGCCGCCGACCCCGAGGCGCGCACCACGCAGCCTTCGGCGCGTCAGATCGCCGACGCCCTGACGGCCATGGTGGCCCGCCGTGCGGCCTCGGCTTTCGGCGTGATGCCCAACTACGCCGCCTCGTCGGCCTATCCGACCGACTCGCTCCGTTCGCCGTCGTTTACGCGGGAAAACGGCCTGGCGGCGTCGATCACCGACGACGTGTTCTACAACATCGTCGCGCAGCCGGGCGACAGGGAGCGCGGTGTGAAGCTCGTGGCCGATGCGCTGGGTCCTTACGATTACCTGGCCGTCGAGTGGCTCTACAAGCCCGTTCCGGGGGCTGTGACGCCGCACGACGAGGTTCCGGAGCTGCGCCGCCTGCTCGCCTCGAAGGAGGGAGACCCCCGCTGTTTCTTCGCGCAGTACGCCTCCGGGACTTACGATCCCCGCGTGGGGGCCGGAGACCTGGGCGACGACCTGTTCCGGAGCGTGGCGCTGCAATCGGCCAATCTGAAATATGTCGCCGAGCACGGCGACGGGTGGCTTTCGGGCCGCGACGGCGACTACAAGTTCCGCGAGGAGCTGCTCACGGAGATGGTTCTGCGCGTCAACTCCCTCGCCTTGCAGCTGATGCGCTACATCGGGGGCGTCTATATGAATCCGGTCTACGAGGGAACGGCCCGGCCCGCCTGCACGGCCGTGCCGCGCGAAGTGCAGCGACGCGCCCTGCGCGAGGCGCTCGCCCTGACCGCCGACCTCGGCTGGATCGACCGGCAGGGGGTGTCGAAGAACGTTTACAACCGCGTGCAGGCATGCGAATACCTCCAGCGCCGGATTGCGCGCACGCTTCTTGAAAAGCTCGGAACGCTGGACCTCGCGGCTTCGAAGGCCGACGATCCTTATACGGCCGACCTCATGGCGAAGGACCTCGTGGCGTGGTTCGAGGAGCGGCTCCGTTCGCGCGAACCGCTGACGGACCATGTCCGTAATCTGCAACAGTCGCTGCTCAAATCGACCGTCGCCGCGGCCAACGTCAAAGATAAGCCTTCGTCGGGTTCGGGAAGCGCCTTCGCGCTGTTTGACGGGTCCGGTTCGCTGTCCGACGGCGGCGATCTGTTCCCGGCGACTGACGCCGGGGCGCTTCCGGACATGCCGGCGGAGCGCCGGGCCGACGATTTCACGCCGTTGGGCGCCGGCGAGGTGCAGGGCGCCGCCTACGGCTACCGGACGCCGCGGGTGATTCCCGCCTTCCGGGAGCATCTGTTCTACGGACTGCTGCTCGACATGAAGGCGATGTACCGGCGGGGCGCTGCGTCGGCTCCCTTGGCCGATACGCGCAGTTTCTGCCGCTACATGGCCGATCGGATCGACCGGGAGCTGGCGGTCGAATGACGCTGACAAACAAGCAGGCTGCAACCTCTCGGTTGCAGCCTGCTTGTTTGTGCCCGGGGCGATCAGCGCGTTTGGTCGAGAATTACGGTCTGTCCGGATAGCCTGCTTCGCTCGGCTTCGAAGCATATCCGGTGGCTTTCGACCGATTTTCCGATTGATGTGCGGAAGCGGTGCTCCCTGCGGCTGATCGTGTCGACGAAATCCTCGACCAGATTTAGGTCGGCTCCGGCGTGGAACGGCTTGCCGAGTATGCCGGAGAAGTCGTAGACCTGCTCTTCCCCGCCCCGGAATCGGCGCACGCGCAGGATGCGTTCGTCACCGTCGATTTCGCCGTGAGTCAGCCGTATGTGTGTCTCTCGCTGGTCGCCGAGGGTGAAGGCATCCATCGAGAAGGAGATCGTGACGTCGTTTTCCATTTCCATGGATACGATCTGGTGGTCCACCACGTCGTTGTCGCAGCGGAACACGCATCGGCCGTAATCGCCCGTGCGCAACTGTCGGAGTATGACCTCGTCGAGCGTCGCGCCTTCCGGGACGTCGAAATTCGAAATCCAGTCGCGCCGGTTATAGTAGAGGTCCACTGCCGAGTAGGGGCACTCCTTTTCCAGCGGGCAGTCGATGCACCGGGGCGTGCTTCCCTTCGGGGCGTTTTCGGCCCGGAACCAGCGCAGGGACCCGAACGACGATAGTTTGCGGCAGCGCGCCTCGGTGAGCCACAGCAGGAAGTCGATGTCGTGGCAGCATTTCGAAATCAGCATCGGGTTGGTGATCTCCTCGCGGCGCCACATGCCGCGGACGAATCCGTGTGTGGTTCGGTCGAGCCCCACGGCTGCGAGGTGGCTGATTGATATGATCTCTCCCAGCTGGCCCGAGTCGACGATCTCCTTGATCTTGATGAAATAGGGATGGTATCGCAGGACGTGGCAGACGCCGACGATGACCCCTTTGCGCCGCGCCGCTTCGGCGATGCGGCAGCATTCGGGCAGCGACTGCGCGATCGGTTTTTCGAGCAGGACGTTGTAACCCGCCTCGATGGCCTTCATGCAAGGCTCGAAGTGCATGTTCTCGGGCGTTCCGATCAGGATGGCGTCGGCCGGGACGGGGTTTTCGAAAAAGCGTTCGTAGTCGGCGAAGCACTCTTCGGGCTTCAGTCCGAATTTGGAGGCGACTGCGTGGCGGCGGATGTCGTTGAGCTCCGCTACGCCGACCAGTTTCATCCGGTCGGGATTCCGGATCGCGTATTCGAGGTATTTGTTGGTACGGTTGCCCGCCCCGATGGCTACGATCGTGACGGGCTTCGTTTCGCTTGTTCGCTCCATATGTCTTCTGCTATTCCGTCGTTTCCGTCATTTCCGTCGTTTGTTCCTCTTCGGCGGCGTGCTTGCGCTCGGTCCGCTCCGCGAGTTTGATGCTCAATTCATACAGCCCGTATAGCGGCAGGATCACCAGAATGAGGCTGAATATGTCGGGCGGGGTTATGATTGCCGCGACGACGAGCAGTATGACGAACGCATGGCGTCGGTATTTGCGGAGGAATCCGGCCGAAACCAGCCCCATGCGGGTCAGGAAGTAGATCAGCAGCGGCAGTTCGAACATGAAGGCGCAGGCTATCGAGACGATGATGACGGTGGTCAGGTAGTCGCTGATGTCGAACATGTTGGTGATGAACTCGCTGGCCTGGTAGTTGGCGAAGAAGTTGATCGACAGCGGCGCCATGACGAAATAACCGAACAGCAGCCCTCCGAAGAAACAGAGCGACACCCAGAATACGAACAGGTGGGTTCCCTGAATCTCCTTCGGCGTGAGCGCCGGGCGCACGAAGCGCCAGAACTCCCACAGCGTGTAGGGCATGGCCATTGCCAGTCCCGTCAGGAGCGAGATCTTCATGTGGAGGTTGAACTGCCCGGACAGCGAAGTGTTGATGATCGAGAAACGGTCGTTGGCGATGCGGAAGGTCTCCGGATCGGTGTCGAACGACGTGCCGAGCACGCTGTTGAGCCATTCGGCCATATGCGCCCACTGGGCGCCCACCCATGTCAGCATGCGGTTGGTGGGGAAGTCCGGCCTTTGTGGCCCGAACAGCACCGTGTCGATAATGAAACTCTTGCAGAAGAAGGCCACCAGTCCGATGACTCCGATTGCCATCACCCCTCGCACCAGATGCGGGCGCAGGGCGTCGATGTGCTCGAAAAAAGTCATCTCCGTCGACTCCGGATCCTTTTTTTTCATGTTCATTTGTTTGCCGCCGCGGAACAGGTGTGATTACTCGGTCTTTCCGGAGTCGGATTTGTCTCCGGGTTTGTTGTCTTCGGCCGTATAGTCTTTGTTGACGGCATCCTTGAATTCTTTGACGCCGCGGCCCAGTCCGCGCATCAGTTCGGGGATTTTCTTGCCTCCGAAGAGCAGGATGACTACCAATACGATTACGATGATCTGCCCGTAACCGATTGCACAAGGGATAAGCATGGTTTTTTCTTTTAGGTTTTTATTCTGAACTCGGCGGCGCGGAGGCTGCGCTCCGGCCTATTTTTTGCAAATATAACACAATTTTTGCGATATTCGGGCCTGCTGTTCGCAAAAACCCGCCCGAAATTCGGGCGGGTTCGCTTTCAGAGGGTCAGGGCTATTTTTTGGTCTTCGCCGCGGGCAGTTCCTTGATTCGTATGTTTCGGAACT
>NZ_MNQF01000004.1:0-90673 GCF_001915285.1 Alistipes sp. 56_sp_Nov_56_25 | reverse complement strand
GGCTACCTTGACAGTCGTGATTGCGTAACCCTCCAGCGAAGAGAGCAGAATACGACGCAAAGCGTTACCGACAGTCATACCGAATCCGGGCTCCAGCGGTCGGAATTCGAACTTCCCGAACGACGAAGTGGATTCAAGCATAATAACCTTCTCAGGTTTCTGGAATGCTAATATTGCCATAATAGGTGAATTTGTTTTGATTACTACTTCGAGTACAACTCGACGATGAGCTGCTCCTTGATGTTCTCGGGGATCTCCTCACGCTCGGGTTTCTGGAGGAAACGGCCGCTCATCGAGGCGTTGTCCCACTCCAACCAGGCGTAGCGGCTCTTCGACGAGCCGGCCAGGGATGCCGAGATCACTTCCAGACTCTTCGACTTCTCGCGAACCGACACCACGTCACCCGCGCGCAGCGAGTACGAGGGGATGTTCACGACGCTGCCGTTCACGCAGATGTGGCAGTGCGAAACGAGCTGGCGGGCAGCCGCACGCGTCGGGGCGATACCCAAGCGGTAAACGACGTTGTCCAGGCGGCACTCCAGCAGCTTCAGCAGGTTCTCACCCGTGATACCGCCCATGCGGGCAGCCTGCTCGTAGGTGCGCGAGAACTGCTTCTCCAGCAGGCCGTACGTGTACTTCGCCTTCTGCTTCTCGCTCAACTGCGTGCCGTACTCCGACACTTTCTTGCGCTTGCGCGCCAGACCATGCTGTCCGGGAGGATAGTTGCGCTTTTCGAGCACCTTATCCGCACCATAGATAGCTTCGCCGAATTTACGGGCGATTTTCGATTTAGGTCCTATATATTTTCCCATTGTTCTGTCTTTTTTTAAAACCTTGAAATTATCCTTAACCTGTGCCTGAATTATACGCGGCGGCGGTTAGGAGCACGGCAGCCGTTGTGCGGCAGCGGCGTAACGTCGATGATCTCCATCACCTCGATACCGGCGCCGTGGATCGTGCGCACGGCCGACTCGCGACCTGCACCCGGACCCTTCACATAAACCTTCACCTTGCGCAGGCCCATGTCGTAAGCGACCTTGGCGCAATCCGCCGAAGCGGTCTGTGCTGCATACGGAGTATTCTTCTTCGAACCACGGAAGCCCATCTTGCCGGCCGACGACCAGCTGATGACATCGCCCACCTCGTTGGTGATGGTGATGATTACGTTGTTGAAAGTGGAGTGTACATAGACATTGCCCAGCGCACCGACCTTAACAACCTTTTTCTTAACTGTTCCAGTTTTCTTTGCCATAATTCTCTAAAGATTACTTCGTTGCCTTTTTCTTGTTTGCGACAGTCTTCTTGCGGCCCTTGCGGGTACGCGCGTTGTTCTTGGTCGACTGACCGCGGACGGGAAGACCCAGACGGTGACGGATGCCGCGGTAGCAGCCGATGTCCATCAGGCGCTTGATGTTCAGCTGGACCATCGAACGGCATTCGCCCTCGACTTTCAGACCCAGGTCGACGATCGTCGAACGGATCGCACCGATCTGGTCGTCCGACCAATCCTGTACTTTGAGATCGTAGCTGATGCCAGCGGTCTCGAGAATCTTACGAGCCGTCGAACGACCGATACCGTAGATATAGGTCAGGCCGATCTCGCCTCTTTTGTTTTTCGGTAAATCTACACCGACTATACGTGCCATATAAATTCTTTTTCTTTTTTGACTTGTTTAAAAAACATTACCCCTGGCGCATTTTAAACTTGGGATTCTTTTTGCAAATGACATAAAGTTTGCCTTTACGCTTCACAATCTTGCAATCCTCGCTTCTTTTCTTGATGGATGCTTTAACTTTCATGATTTTCAAGCAATCTAATTATTTGTACCGGAAAGATATACGTCCCTTCGTAAGGTCATAGGGCGTCATCTCCACTTTTACTTTATCTCCGGGAAGGATCTTGATGTAGTGCATACGCATCTTTCCCGAGATATGGGCCGTGAGAATGTGGCCGTTGTCCAGTTCGACGCGGAACATCGCGTTGGACAGCGCCTCGATAATCGTCCCGTCCCTTTCAATAGCAGTTTGTTTTGCCATAGAGTCTTAATTGTTTATTGCCTTTTCGATGATACTGAAGTCCGTCAGGACATCGGGTCCCGATTTGCGGACCGCAACGGCGAACTCGTAGTGCGCCGCCGGTTTGTGGTCCCGCGTGCGGACCGTCCAGCCATCCCGTTCGAAAACCACCGCTTTGGTCCCCATGTTGATCATGGGTTCGATGCAGATGACCATGCCCTCCTTCAGGAGCGGTCCTCTGCCGCGTGCGCCGTAATTGGGAACACCGGGGTCTTCGTGCATTTTCCGACCCAGTCCGTGTCCCTCCAGTTCGCGCACGACTCCGTAGCCGAAACTTTCGGCGTACTCCTGCACGGCTGCCGACACGTCGCCTACGCGGTTGCCGGCTTTGGCCTGCGCCGTACCTTTATAAAGAGCCTCTTTGGTGACGTCCATCAGCTGCCTAACTTCCCCGGCAACCTCGCCAACGGCAAACGTATATGCCGAATCACCAACAAACCCCTTCATAAACGTACCGCAATCGACCGAAACGATGTCGCCCTCTTTGAGAACGCATTTCGAGGATGGGATACCGTGAACCACCTGTTCGTTTACCGATATACACAACGAAGCGGGAAATCCCTGATACCCGAGGAAGGCGGGAACTGCTCCGTGCGCGCGGATGAAATCCTCGGCAATCGAATCCAACTCCTTGGTGGTGACGCCCGGACGGATGTGGCGACCCACTTCCGCCAGCGTCTCCGACACCAGGATGTTGTTCTCCCGGAGCAGCTCTATCTCCTCGTCTGTCTTTAAATAGATCATTTCTTCGCTTAAGAACTCTTCGGAAAAACTCCTAATGACGACCCTGAATACGTCCGGTCTTCATCAGACCATCGTAATGGCGCATCAGCAGGTAGCTCTCGATCTGCTTCAGAGTGTCGAGTACCACACCGACCATGATCAGCAGCGACGTACCTCCGTAGAAGTAGGCGAACGACTGCTGGATGCCCAGGAACTTCATCGCCAGCGCGGGCAGGATCGCCACGATCGCCAGGAAGAACGAACCCGGAAGGGTGATACGCGTCATGATGGTGTCGATGTAGTTCACGGTCTGCTTACCCGGTTTCACTCCCGGGATAAAGCCGCCGTTTCGCTTCATGTCATCGGCCATCATTTGAGGGTTGATGATAATCGCCGTGTAGAAGTAGGTGAAGGCGATTACCAGCACTGCAAGCGTGAAGTTGTACCAGAAACCGGTCATCGAGCTGAAAGCAGCCGCGAAAGCCGTACCGGAGAACAGCGCCGGAATAAACATCAGAGCCTGCGCGAAGATGATAGGCATCACATTCGCGGCATTCATCTTCAGCGGAATGTACTGACGTACGCCGCCGTACTGTTTGTTACCGACGATACGCTTTGCATACTGTACAGGGACCTTGCGGACCGCCTGTACCAGAGCGATCGTTGCCATGAAGACAAGGAACAGCAGCACCAGCTCGAGGATCAGCATGATGGCGCTACCCGAGGCAGTCTGGAAGCGGGCGTTGACCTCGGCCAACAGCGCGTGCGGGAGACGTGCCACGATACCGATCATAATGATCAGCGAGATACCGTTACCGATACCCTTGTCGGTGATCTTCTCGCCCAGCCACATGATGAACATGGTTCCGGCGATCAGGATCGTCGTCGCATAGGCAACGAAGCCGAACGAATTGCCGTAAACGAACGCAGTGGGCATCTGATGGTACAGGTTGGCGATGTACGCCGGACCTTGCAGGATCAGCACGCCGATCGTCAGGAAGCGTGTCCACTGGTTCATCTTGCGGCGGCCGCTCTCACCCTCCTTCTGCATTTTCTGGAAATACGGAACCATCATACCCATGAGCTGGATGATGATCGAGGCGGTGATGTACGGCATGACTCCGAGCGCGAAAATAGCGGCGTTGCCGAACGCACCGCCGGAGAAGACGTCCAACAGACCCAGAAGTCCGTTGCCTTCCAGCTGGCTGGCATACGCCGAACCCTCGCCCAGGGCGTTGGGGTTGATGCCCGGAATCACGACGAAACTACCCAAGCGGTAGACCAGCAGAAGCCCGATCGTGTAAATGACACGCTTGCGAAGCTCCTCGATCTTGTAGATATTCTTGAGCGTTTCTACCAATTTCTTGTTGGTCGCCAAAAGAGCGATTACCACCAAAAAGACGACACCAACAACGAGATACTGATTCATAATTTTTGGGTTCTAAGGTTGCTTACAGTTTTTCGACGCTGCCCCCGGCTGCCGTGATGGCCGCCTCGGCGCTCTTCGAGAACGCATGCGCCTTGACGGCGAGCGCCTTCGAAATCGTGCCGTTGCCCAGGATCTTCACCTTGTCGTTCGACGAGATGAAACCTGCGGCGATGAGCGTGTCGACCGTAACCTCCGTGAGCGATTTCTTGGCTGCCAGCTCCTCGAGCGTCGAGAGGTTGATGGCCTTGAATTCAACTCGTTTCAGATTCGTGAAACCGAACTTGGGGAGGCGACGCTGAAGCGGCATCTGGCCACCCTCGAAGCCGAGCTTGCGCGAGTAACCCGAACGCGACTGTGCACCCTTGTGTCCACGGGTAGCCGTGCCGCCGTGGCCCGAACCTGCACCGCGGCCGATCCGTTTATCGTGATGCGTTGAACCCTTTGCGGGTTTGAGATTATTGAGTTCCATTGTTATAGTCCGTTAGCTGTTAAACTTATTCTGCGGCCTGTGCAGCCTCCTCCTTGACCTCGGCTTTCTTGGCCTTGGGGGCAGCCTTCTTGGCGGGGGCTACTTCCTCGACCTTCACGAGGTGCTTCACGCGCGCAATCATACCTTTTATGATCACCGAGTCGTCGTGCTCGACGCTCGCGTTGATCCTTTTCAGACCCAGCGCGTCAAGGTTCTTGCACTGACGCTCCGTGGAGCCGATGCGGCTTTTGACCTGGGTGATTTTCAATCTTGCCATGTTCTTCTTGAGAATTAACCGTTAAACACCTTGTCCATCGAGATACCGCGCACGCGGGCGATGCTGTGGGCATCGCGCAGCTCGCACAGTGCGCCGATGGTCGCCTTCACCAGGTTGTGGGGATTCGAAGAGCCCTTGCTTTTGGCAAGCACGTTCTTGATGCCCACCGACTCCAGAACGGCACGCATGGCACCGCCGGCGATGACACCCGTACCGGGAGCGGCCGGACGAATCATCACGAGCGAACCGCTGTAACGCGACTCCTGCTTGTGGGGGATCGTACCGTTGATAACCGGAATCTTCACCAGGTTCTTCTTTGCGTCCTCCACGCCCTTGGCGATGGCCGACTGAACCTCCGAAGCCTTACCCAGGCCGTAGCCCACGACGCCGTCTTCGTTGCCGACGACGACGATGGCCGAGAAACTGAACGTGCGGCCACCCTTCGTAACCTTGGTAACGCGCTGGATGCTGACGAGACGGTCCTTGAGTTCGAGATCGCTCGTGCGTACTTTCTTTATGTTGGTATTTGACATAATCGCTTAGAATTTAAGTCCGCCTTCGCGTGCTGCTTCGGCCAGCTGTTTAACTCTTCCGTGATACAGGTAGCCGTTGCGGTCGAAGGCTACTTCGCTGATGCCTTTGGCAACGGCGCGCTCGGCGGCCAGCTTGCCTACCAGGGCGGCGACTTCGCACTTGTTCTTGCCGGCGGCTGCTTCCGCAACCTCCTTGTCCAGCGAGGAAGCCGTAGCCAGGGTAACACCTGCGAGGTCGTCGATAAACTGTACGTAGATCTGCTTGTTGCTACGATATACAGTCATGCGAGGCTGTGAAGGCGTTCCGCTCACGATCTTGCGGATACGCATCTTGATCCTCTCTCTTCTTTCTATCTTGTTCAATGACATAACTTCAGACTATTTACTATTTAGCACCTGCTGATTTACCGGCCTTGCGACGGATCTGCTCGCCGACGAACTTGATACCCTTGCCCTTGTACGGCTCCGGCTTGCGCAGCGAACGGAGCTTCGCGGCAACCTGGCCGATGAGCTGCTTGTCGATCGACTTGAAGGTTACGATCGGGTTGCCCTTTTTCTCGGTAACGGCCGTGGCGGTCACCTCCTTGGGCAGCAGGAAATGCGTGTCGTGCGAGTAGCCGAGGCTCATTTCGAGCACCTGGCCCTTGACCTCGGCCTTGAAGCCGACGCCGACGAGTTCCTGTTTGATTTCATAGCCTTTCGACACGCCGACAACCATGTTGTTGATCAGCGCGCGGTACAGCCCGTGCAGCGAACGGTGGCGGGGCTGGTTGGTGGGACGGGTCACCAGAACGGCGGGAACTTCCTTGCCCGTGTGAACGTCCGTGTGCGTGCCGACCTCTACCTTGATGTCCGAGTCAACTTTCTGGCTCAGCGTCCCGAGTGGC
This sequence comes from Alistipes sp. 56_sp_Nov_56_25, assembly GCF_001915285.1. Taxonomy (NCBI): domain Bacteria; kingdom Pseudomonadati; phylum Bacteroidota; class Bacteroidia; order Bacteroidales; family Rikenellaceae; genus Alistipes; species Alistipes sp. 56_sp_Nov_56_25. The sequence goes on along the minus strand of NZ_MNQF01000004.1, from coordinate 84,279 downwards.
CCTTTCACGCTTACCGTGTTGTCGGCAGCTACCTCCACGGTAACGCCGGCCGGCAGGTTTACAGGTAATTTACCAATTCTTGACATTGTGTTGTTCTTTAATGATTTGCGATTAGTAGATATAGCACAGCACCTCGCCGCCCACGTTCTCCTGACGGGCCTTGGCGTCGGTCATGATGCCTTTCGACGTGGAAACGATGGCGATGCCCAGGCCGTTCAAAACGCGGGGCATGTCCGAAACCGACGCATAGCGGCGCAGACCCGGGCGGCTTACGCGCTTAAGGTCCTTGATGGCGTTGGTCTTGGTGGCGGGGTCCCACTTCAGAGCGATTTTGATCGACGGATGACCTTTCTCGTCCTTGTCGAATTTGTAAGCGAGAATATAACCCTGCTCATAGAGGATCTTGGTCATCTCCTGCTTAATTTTTGAACCGGGAGCTTCAACCACCTTGTGGTTGGCTTTCACCGCGTTTCTAATTCTGGTCAGAAAGTCCGCAATAGGATCAGTCATAACGAATAGAAGTTAAAAATTAAAAATTAGTTAATTAGCTGGGCCTTCGATATTTCACGGCAGCCCTTTGTTTTTATTTCTTTGAGGTTCAGGATATTAGCCCCACCCCTTTTCTTGCCGGCAACCCCACCCGCATACGCACGCGAGGGCCTAAAGCGCGCAAATATACGCATTATTTCCCAAACAGCCAAGTTATCGCCTGATTTTTAGCGATTTTAGCCCTGCCTCCGGAACGCAGACAATGTTAGCACCCGATGTTGCTAACATGTATCCGCACAAAATTCCCTTTCGGCGACAGTCTTTCGGTTCCTCCGGCACGGCATTCGCCGCACCCTGGTCCCGATTCCCGCCCTTCGGAACGCCACACGGACCGCCCTACGCAGCCCCGTTTCGTCCCTCCGTTCCGGCAGCCTGAAAGTCCCCGCTTCCGCCGCATTGCGCAACTTCCGCATTGTCCCTTCGGCTAAACCTTCCGGCATCCGCCCTCCGCTCACGCAGCCACGGCATCAACCTTCCGGCCCCTGGTCCGAGAAATTTGTAACCAAGCGCCCAACCCCTCGTTACGCCCCACATATCGGGAAGTTACCGCTTGCGGCGGCACTTTCCCCGACACTGTGACGTATCTACACGGGCTGAACACCCCTATCGGCCCCGTTTCCTTCCGAGAGACTCGCTCTCCACAGGCTCCTCACCTTCCGGAAAACGGAACTTTTATTCAGAATCGCAGGATCTGCGGGTTTCAGGCGGTCGCACGCTCGCCCTCCCCGCACCTGCGGCTGCTACCAGCTGGCTTTCGTAACGCCCGGGATCAGCCCCTTCGAGGCCATTTCGCGGAACTGGATACGGCTGATGCCGAACAGGCGAATGTAGCCCTTGGGACGACCCGTGATCTTGCAGCGATTGTGCTGGCGGATGGGATTCGAGTTGCGGGGCAGCTTCGCAAGCGCCTGCCATGCCTCTTCGTGATCCATCTCACCGCTCTTCACCTTGGCAGCGATCTCCTCGCGCTTGTGAGCATAGCGGTTTGCGAGTTTCGCACGCTTCACCTCGCGGGCCTTCATCGATTCTTTTGCCATAGCTTATTGATTCTTTTTAGCGTTTTTGAAAGGAAGACCGAACTCGCGGAGCAGGGCGTAAGCCTCCTCGTCGGTTTTGGCCGTCGTTACGAACGTGATCTCCATGCCGAAGATCTTGGTGATCTTGTCGATGTCGATCTCCGGGAAGATGATCTGCTCGGTGATGCCCAGGGTGTAGTTGCCCTGGCCGTCGAACTTCTCGTTGATACCCTTGAAATCCCGGATTCGGGGAAGAGCGACAGCGATCAGACGCTCCAGAAACTCGTACATCTTCGTGTCGCGCAGCGTCACGCGCACGCCGATCGGCATGCCCTTACGCAGCTTGAAGTTCGAAATGTCCTTGCGCGAGCGGGTCTGAACGGCCTTCTGACCGGTGATCTGCGTCAGTTCGGCTTCGGCCACGTCGATGAGTTTCTTATCGGCGACAGCCTGGCCCATACCCTGGTTGATTACGATCTTCGTGAGCTTCGGGCACTGCATAATGCTCGTGTAACCGAACTCCTTCATAAGGACAGATTTGATCTGCTCCTTATATTTTGTCTTGAGTGTAGGTACGTATGCCATTATTTGATCTCCTCCCCTGACTTTTTAGCGAAACGAACTAATTTACCTTTTGCATCCGTCTTGCGGCCGACCTTGGTGGGTTTGCCCGACTTGGGGTCGATGAGCATGAGGTTCGAAATGTGAATCGGAGCCTCTTTCTCGACGATGCCTCCCTGGGGGTTCTGCGCATTGGGCTTCGTGGCCTTCTTGCAGAGGTTCACACCTTCGACGATGGCGCGCTGCTTCGAAACCTCGACCTTCAGGACTTTGCCCGTCTGGCCTTTGCTGTCACCGGCGATAACCTGAACCTGATCCCCTTTCTTAATATGTAATTTTGACATATCCGAAATAGTTTTTATGATTACAATACTTCGGGTGCGAGGGAGATAATCTTCATATACTGGTCGCGCAGCTCGCGAGCTACGGGGCCGAATATACGAGTACCGCGCATTTCACCCTGGTTGTTAAGCAGCACCACGGCGTTGTCGTCGAAACGAATGTACGAACCGTTGGCACGTCTGATTTCCTTCGTGGTTCTCACGACTACGGCTTTCGACACGGCGCCCTTCTTGACATCGCCCGAGGGAGTCGCGCTCTTGACAGCCACGACGATCTTATCGCCGATGGATGCGTAGCGACGCTTCGTGCCGCCGAGCACCCGGATGCAGAGGACCTCCTTCGCACCGCTGTTATCAGCTACAATGAGTCTACTTTCCTGTTGTATCATAACTACTTAGCTCTTTCAATGATTTGTACTAATCTCCAACGCTTCGTTTTGCTCAGCGGGCGGGTTTCCATGATGCGTACGGTATCGCCCTCCTTGCAGGTCTCGTCGAGCGACTCGGCCACGAACTTGGTCGTCTTGTTCACGAACTTACCGTAGATAGGATGCTTCACCTTACGTGCTACTGCAACCACAATGGTTTTCTCCATCTTGTTGCTGACAACCACACCGATACGCTCTTTTCTAAGATTTCTTTCCATAGTTGTTCTCGTTATTTAGCGTTTTTTTGACGCAGAACGGTCAGCATGCGAGCTATATCTCTGCGGTTCTTCTTAATGATCGACGGGTTCTCGACGGGGGACACCGCGTGCTGCACCTTCAGCTTCGCGAGCTGGGCCTTTTCGGTCTCGATGCGCTCCTGCAGGTCCTTTGTCGAAATATCCTTGATTTCTGCACTTTTCATGTTCTGTGTCCCTTAAATTGTGGTTTCGACGTAGTCACGTCTTACGATAAACTTGGTGGTGATGGGCAGTTTCTGGGCGCCCAGACGCAGCGCTTCCTGCGCAACCGCCAGGGGCACACCCTCTGCCTCGAAGAGAATGCGTCCGGGCGTAACAGGCGCCACGAAGCCTTCGGGATTACCTTTACCCTTACCCATACGTACCTCGGCGGGCTTCTTCGTGATGGGTTTATCGGGGAAGATGCGGATCCACAGCTGTCCCTCACGCTTCATGTAACGCGTAATGGCCTGACGTGCCGCCTCTATCTGACGACCCGTGATCCAGGTCGATTCAAGTGCCTTGATTGCGAACGATCCGTATGCAAGCTGGTTACCTCTTTGAGCGATACCCTTCATACGGCCTTTCTGCATTCTTCTAAATTTGGTCTTTTTCGGCTGTAACATGTTAGTTCTGCTTTAAAAAGGTCCTACTTACTGATTGTTATTGCGACGGTCTCCGCCCCGGCGTCCGCCGCGACGGTCTCCACCGCGACGGTCTCCGCGGTCACCGCGTCCGCCACGACGGTCGCCGCGCTCACCGCGGTCGCCCGAAGGTGCCTGCGCCGAAGCGCCTGCGATTTCGAACAGGTCGCGCTGGCCGTATACGATGCCCTGGCAGATCCACACCTTCACGCCCAGGATACCCACTTTCGTGAGGGCCTCCGTGAGGCAGTAGTCGATGTCTGCGCGGAACGTGTGCAGCGGAATGCGTCCCTCCTTGATCGTCTCCGTACGGGCCATCTCGGCGCCGCCGACACGGCCGGCAACCTGGATCTTGATACCCTCGGCGCCCATGCGCATGGTCGAAGCCACGGCCGTCTTCACGGCGCGGCGGAACGATACGCGGCCCTCCAGCTGGCGGGCGATGTTCTGGCCGACGATGACAGCGTCCACCTCGGGGCGTTTCACCTCGAAGATGTTGATCTGGATCTCCTTGCCGGTGAGCTTCTTCAGCTCCTCCTTCAGCTTGTCGACCTCCTGGCCGCCCTTGCCGATGATGATGCCCGGACGGGCGGTCGAAATCGTAACCGTCACCAGTTTGAGCGTGCGCTCGATGATGATCTTCGAGATCGACGCCTTCGCCAGACGGACATTCAGATACTTGCGGATCTTGGCGTCCTCGACGAGTTTGTCGGAGAAATCCTTGCCTCCGAACCAGTTGGAATCCCAACCCCGGATGATACCAAGACGATTTGCTATCGGATTAACTTTCTGTCCCATCTGATTACTTGTTTTCTACGGTTACCATTTTGTCAACTACGATCGTTACGTGGTTCGAACGCTTGCGGATCCGGTGTGCGCGACCCTGGGGCGCAGCCTGAATACGCTTCAGCATGCGACCGCCGTCGACGAATACCTCTTTCACGCAGAGTTTCACATCCTCCAGACGCTCCGACTCGTTCTTGGCCTCCCAGTTGGCGATCGCCGACTTGAGGAGCTTCTCCATACGGATCGACGCCTCCTTCTTCGAGTAACGAAGGATGCCCAGAGCCTTGTTGATCTCCACGCCGCGGATGATGTCGGCCACCAGGCGCATCTTGCGGGGAGAGGTCGGGCAATCACGCATAATGGCGATAGCCTTCTGCTTCTTTTCAGCCTTTAACTGTGCGGCTTTATTTGCTTTTCTTGCACCCATTTTCTACCTATTTTTTCTTGTTACCTGCGTGACCGCGGAAGTTGCGGGTGGGAGCAAACTCGCCGAGTTTGTGTCCTACCATGTTCTCTGTTACATACACCGGAATGAATTTGTTTCCGTTGTGGACAGCTACCGTCTGACCTACGAAGTCAGGCGAGATCATACTTGCTCGCGACCATGTCTTGATTACCGGGTCGATAAACGGTCCTTTTTTTAATGAACGGCTCATTATGTACTCTTATTTAATTATTTTTTCTTCTTGGAAATAATAAACTTCGAGGTCGTCTTCTTCGGGTTACGAGTCTTATAACCCTTGGCAAGCAGACCCTTGCGCGAACGCGGGTGACCACCCGACGCACGGCCTTCGCCACCACCCATCGGGTGATCCACCGGGTTCATGACGACACCGCGGTTGCGCGGACGGCGGCCGAGCCAACGCTCGCGTCCTGCCTTGCCCGAGCTTTCGAGGCTGTGGTCGACGTTCGACACGACACCCACCGTAGCGCGGCAAGTTACGAGTACCATACGAGTCTCGCCCGAAGGCAGCTTGATGACGGCGAATTTGCCTTCACGAGCCAGCAGCTGGGCGTAGGAACCGGCCGAACGGGCCATAGCGGCCCCCTGACCGGGGTAGAGTTCAATGTTGTGGACGACCGTACCCAGGGGAATCTCGCTCAGGAAGAGCGTGTTTCCGACCTCGGGAGCGACGCCTGCGCCGCTCATGACGGTCTGGCCCACCTGGAGTCCGTTGGGTGCGATGATGTAGCTCTTCTCACCGTCGGCGTATACCAGGAGTGCGATGCGCGCGGTACGATTGGGGTCGTACTCGATCGTTTTTACAGTTGCGGCGATGCCGTCCTTCGAGCGTTTGAAGTCGACGTTACGATACATCTGCTTGTGACCGCCGCCGATGTAGCGGACCGTCATCTTGCCGTCGTTGTTACGTCCACCCGAGCTCTTCTTGGGGCTGAGCAGCGATTTCTCCGGTTTCGACGTCGTGATCTCGTCGAACGTGCCGATAATCTTATGTCTCGTACCTGCGGTTACAGGTTTAAATTTTCTTACTGCCATCTTCGTTAGATATTACTGTAAAAATCGATCTTGTCTCCATCCTTCAAGGTGACGATCGCCTTCTTGAAGTTATTGGCGCGACCCTCCAAGAGGCCCGCCTTGGTGTAGCGGCTCTTGAGTTTGCCCATGTAGTGTACATCTGCTCTACGGCATTGCGAATCTGCAGCTTGTTAGCCCTCACGTCAACGATAAAACCGTAGCGATTCAACTTTTCGCCCTGAATCGTCATTTTCTCGGTCAAAACCGGCTTAATAATAATGTCCATTGTAACTTGCGTTTTTAAGCTAACATCGTATTCAATACATTCTCGGCACCTTCCACCATCACGATGGCCGATGCGTTCATCACGTCGTAGGTGCAGACGTTCTGAGCCAGCACGGGCTTCACATAGGGAAGGTTGCGGCACGACAGCTGCAGGTTGACGTTCGATTCGGGGAGAACCAGCAGCACCTTCTTGTCGTCGACCTTGAGCGCCTCGGCCAGAGCCACGACCGACTTGGTCTTGGGAGCCTCCAGCGACATCGTCTCGACGATGCTGATGGCGCCGGCCTGAGCCTTGTAGGTCAGCGCGCTGCGGCGGGCCAGCTGCTTGAGCTTCTTGTTGAGCTTGAAGCTGTAATCGCGGGGCTGGGGACCGAAGATGCGGCCGCCTCCCGGGAACAGGGGCGACTTGATGCTGCCCGCACGGGCGCCGCCGGTGCCTTTCTGACGCTTGAGTTTGCGCGTCGAGCCGGCAACTTCGTTGCGCTGCTTCGACTTGTGCGTACCCTGACGCTGGTCAGCGAGATACTGCTTCACGTCGAGGTAAATAGCGTGGTCATTAGCCTCCACGCCGAAGACGGCGTCCGAAAGGACTACCTTACGACCCGTCTCTTTTCCTTGTGTGTTTAATACAGCTAATTCCATACTATTTTTCAATCGTTAAATAAGCACCTTTTGCTCCCGGAATCGAACCTTTCACGAGGATGAGGTTGCTCTCGGGGATTACTTTCAATACACGCAGGTTCAAAACCTTGACCTGCTCGCCGCCCATCTGGCCGGGCAGACGTTTGCCCTTGAAGACGCGCGAGGGATAGGACGACGCGCCCAGCGAACCCGGCTTGCGCGCACGGTTGTGCTGGCCGTGGGTCTGGCCGCCGACGCCGCCGAAGCCGTGACGCTTCACTACGCCCTGGAAGCCTTTTCCTTTCGAGATCCCGGTCACGTCCACCCAGTCCTCTTCCGAGAAGAGTTCTACGGTCAGCGTGTCGCCGAGATTCACTTCAGGCATGTCCTTGAATTCCGCAAGTTTGCGTTTCGGAGTCGTGCCGGCTTTCTTGAAGTGACCTAACAAACTGCTGGTGGCGTGCTTTTCACTCGTCTCGTCATAGGCAATCTGAACCGCCTCGTAGGTATCCTTCTCGACGGTCTTGATTTGCGTAACAACGCACGGTCCAGCCTCAATGACAGTGCATGGTATGTTCTTACCCTCGGCACTGTAAACGGAAGTCATTCCGATTTTCTTTCCAATAAGTCCTGACATTTGTTGTCAATTGTTTGTTATAAATAGTAATAAAGTGATGTAACGTTTTTTGTCTTGCCGTCTGGTTATCATATATTTCGATGTACCGGTCGCTTTCAGCCGCCATTGCCGCCTGCGGCGCCATTGACAAATCCGGCTCCATCCCGGCCCTCCCTCGAGGAGGGAGATGGCGTGCGCTCCGCACGGTTGGTACACTATATATAATCAATCACCTCCGGTTCCCGTCGTCCTGCCCCGCTTCCGTTCCCCTGCCCGGGGCAACGCTCGCCGAGCCGACCCGCCCCCGGTTCCTTCTTTCGAAGAAACCCGGGTTACAGCTCGGAAAACCGGCAGACGTCCTGTCCGATCACACCTTGATCTCTACCTCCACACCCGAGGGAAGCTCCAGTTTCATCAGCGCGTCGATCGTTTTGGGCGTCGACGAGTAGATGTCGAGGATACGCTTGAAGGTGCAGAGCTGGAACTGCTCGCGGGCTTTCTTGTTGACGAAAGTCGAGCGGTTGACCGTAAAAATCTGCTTGTGCGTGGGAAGGGGCACCGGGCCGCTCACGACGGCGCCCGTGCTCTTCACGGTCTTCACAATCTTCTCGGCCGACTTGTCCACGAGATTGTGATCGAATGACTTTAACTTGATTCTAATCTTCTGGTTCATATTGTTTGCTTATTCTATATCCTTACGTTTACCACTCGCTTTCTCGATGATCTCCTTGGCCAGGTTGGCAGGGACCTCCTCGAAGTGCGAGAACTCCATGGACGAGGTTGCGCGGCCCGACGAAATCGTACGCAGTACGGTCACATAGCCGAACATCTCCGACAGGGGAACCTTGGCCTTCACCACGCGGGCGGTGCCTTTCGACTCCATGCCGGTAACCTGTCCGCGACGCTTGTTCAGGTCGCCGATGATGTCGCCCATGTTCTCCTCGGGGGTCACGACCTCCACGTTCATAATAGGCTCCATAATCACCGAACCGGCCTTGGGAGCCGCTGCGCGGTAACCGTTGCGGGCTGCGATCTCGAACGACAGCTGGTCGGAGTCCACGGGGTGGAACGAACCGTCGAGCAACGTGATCTTCATCGAGTCCATCTTGTAGCCGGCCAGCGCACCGTTCGCCATCGCCGAAGCGAAGCCCTTCTGCACGGCGGGGATAAACTCCTTGGGAATGTTACCGCCCTTGACCTGGTCTACGAACGTAAGGCCCATGGCGCCGTCGTCGGCGGGACCGATCTCGAAGATGATGTCGGCAAACTTACCGCGACCGCCGGTCTGCTTCTTGAAGACCTCGCGGTGCTGAACCGTCTTGGTGAGCGACTCCTTGTAGTTCACCTGGGGAGCGCCCTGGTTGATCTCCACACCGAACTCGCGGCGCAGACGGTCCACGATGATGTCGAGGTGAAGCTCGCCCATGCCGCTGATCACCGTCTGACCCGAATCCTCGTCGGTGTGCACCGTGAAGGTGGGGTCCTCTTCAGCCAGCTTGCCCAGGGCGATGCCGAGCTTGTCGAGGTCCTTCTGGGTCTTCGGCTCCACGGCCAGACCGATCACCGGCTCGGGGAAGGTCATCTGCTCCAGCACGATGGGTGCGTTCTCGGCGCAGAGCGTGTCGCCCGTGCGGATCTCCTTGAAACCTACGGCCGCGCAGATGTCGCCGGCGCCGACGGTCTCCATCGGGTTCTGCTTGTTGGCGTGCATCTGGTAGATGCGGCTGATACGCTCGCGCTTGCCGCTGCGGGTGTCCAGGATGTAGGAACCGGCATCGAGCTTACCCGAGTATACGCGCACGAAAGCCAGACGGCCTACGAACGGGTCGGTAGCGATCTTGAACGCCAGACCGCAGAACGGATCGCTCTCCGAAGCGTGGCGAACCTCTTCCTGCTCGGTTTTGGGGTTCATGCCCGTAACGGGGGGCAGGTCGAGCGGCGAGGGCAGGAAAGCCATCACGTAGTCGAGCAGTTTCTGCACGCCCTTGTTGTGGAACGACGAACCGCAGAGCATCGGGACGATCTGCATCGAGATCGTCGCCTTGCGGATCGCTGCGAGCAGCTCGTCGGCGGTGATCGAATCGGGGTCCTCGAAGAACTTCTCCATCAGCGCATCGTCGGTGGAAGCCACCTCCTCGATGAGCTTGCCGCGCCACTCGGCGGCCTCGGCCTTCATCGACTCGGGAATCTCCTTCAGCTCGAAGTTGTCGCGGACGGTCTTGTCGTCGTAATAATAGATAGCGTTATTATATATAAGGTCTACCAGACCTTCGAACTTGTCCTCGGCGCCGATAGGCAGAACGACCGGAAGGGCCGTAGCTCCGAAGTGCTCCTTGATCTGTGCGCACACCGACAGGAAGTCGGCGCCCGTGCGGTCCATCTTGTTGACGTAACCCAGACGGGGCACGTTGTACTTGTCGGCCTGACGCCATACGGTCTCCGACTGCGGCTCCACGCCGCCTACGGCGCAGAACGTGGCGATAGCGCCGTCCAGCACGCGCAGCGAACGCTCCACCTCGACCGTGAAGTCGACGTGTCCCGGGGTGTCGATCAGGTTGATCTGGTACTGGTTGCCCATGTAGTTCCAGAAAGCGGTCGTTGCAGCCGAGGTGATCGTGATGCCGCGCTCCTGCTCCTGAACCATCCAGTCCATGACGGCAGCGCCTTCGTGCGTTTCACCGATCTTGTGGGTTTTGCCCGTGTAGAAAAGGATTCGCTCCGACGTGGTGGTTTTACCGGCATCGATGTGAGCCATGATACCGATATTGCGAGTATATTTTAAATCTCTGGTTGCCATCTGTTCGGTCTCCTTATTAGAATCTAAAGTGTGCGAATGCCTTGTTGGCCTCGGCCATGCGGTGCATCTCCTCCTTACGCTTGAAGGCTGCGCCCTGCTGGTTGTAGGCATCCAGTATCTCTGCTGAAAGCTTGTCTGCCATCGTCTTGCCGGCGCGCTTGCGGGAATAGAAATCTTGCGCTCCGGACGAACCTCCATAGGAACCTGGAACGTCGCACCTCCGATACGCTTCGATTTCACTTCGACTTGGGGTGTGATGTTCTCCAGAGCCTGTTTCCAGACTTCCAGCGGAGATTTATCAGCATCCTTCATCTTCTTGCCGACGATTTCGAGCGAGTCGTAGAAAATCGTGTAGGCAATACTCTTCTTACCATCCAGCATAAGGTTGTTCACGAAACGGGTCACAGCCACGTCTCCGAACTTCGGATCCGGAAGTAGAATTCGCTTTTTTGGCTTAGCTTTTCTCATTGCTATTTAAAAATGATCTGTTAAAAACTCTCTTGTTGTTGACTACTTGCCTGCCTTGGGACGTTTGGCTCCGTACTTCGAACGACGCTGACGACGTCCGTCCACGCCTGCCGAGTCGAGCGCACCGCGCACCAGGTGATAACGTACACCGGGGAGGTCCTTCACACGACCGCCGCGGACGAGCACGATGGAGTGCTCCTGCAAGTTGTGGCCTTCTCCGGGGATGTAGGCGTTGACCTCCTTGCCGTTGGTCAATCTTACACGCGCTACCTTACGCATTGCCGAGTTCGGCTTCTTCGGGGTCGTCGTGTACACACGCGTACATACGCCTCGGCGCTGGGGACACGCAGCCAGTGCGGGAGACTTCGACTTGTCCTCCATCTTCACACGGCCGTTTCTCACTAACTGTTGAATAGTTGGCATTTCTAAAACTGTCCTTTAATTGTTAAAAAATCTATCTCCATTGTCCAAAATGGACTGCAAAGGTACGCATTTTTTCGGAAATACAATATATATGCACGTCTTTTTTCGCCATTTTCCAGGATTTTACGCCGTTTGTAATACTTTTTACTTATAGAATTTCCTGCAAAATAAATCCCGGTTATATATAAACCGACAACGGATTTATTATCAACGCCATAAACCGAATGTTCCGGGCCTTGATCCCCGGCACGGACTTTGCCCCGCAAACGGCGTGCAGACAGCCCCTCCCGACAGGAACGGCCCGAAAACAAACTGCACCGCAAAACCATGACAATCATCAGAAAACGATTCACACACACGCTTTTACCGGCGCTTCTCGCCGCATTCGCCGGCTTCGCGGCGTGCAGTTCGGACGACGACGCCCCCGAACCGCCGAAACCCTCCGGCTACGACATCTACACGGCAGGTTACACCACGCCCGCATCGAAGGCCGTCGCAACGGTCTGGAAAAACGGGCAGCTGCTCTACACCCTGACCGACGGCACGAACGACGCCTGGGCCTACGCGGTCTGCGTTTCGGACGGCACGGTCTATGCCGCCGGCTACGAACGGCAGGGCGACCGGATCGTGGCGAAGGTCTGGGAAAACGGCACGCTGAAATACACCCCGGGCGCTCCCGGCGCCGACTCGTACGCCTACTCGGTCTTCGCCGCAAACGGCAGCCTCTACACGGCCGGGAGCGAGGAGAGCGGCGGAGCCTTGACGGCGAAAATCTGGAAAGACGGCGATGCGCTCTACGCCTATTCGGTCAGCCCGGCCGTCTCGCAGGCCCGGTCGGTCTGCGTCTCGGGCGGCGACGTCTACGCCGCAGGCAGTCTGCAAAGCGGGCTCACGAAGCCGCTCGCCGTGGTCTGGAAAAACGACAAGGCGCACTACACGCTCTCCGACGGGGAGACCCCCGCCGGAGTGAACGCGCTCTGCCTTTCGGGCAGGACGCTCTACGCCGCAGGCCACTCGGGCGGCGCCGCAGCGGTCTGGAAGGACAAGGAGCTGCTCTACACCCTGACCGATGGCAGTTCCTATGCCGAAGCCACCGCCGTCTGCCGGTTCGGACACACGCTCTACACGGCGGGTTACCACACCGACGGCTTCGAGGAGGAGGGCGTCGTCTGGAAGGAGGGACAGGAGCTGTTCGACCTCTCCGACGGCCCGGGCAGCGGCTCGATGCCCTATTCGGTCGCCGTCTGCTACGACGACATATTCACCGCCGGAACGATTTTCGGCACGACGCGGACCGCCGTCGTATGGCACGGCGACGAAATCCGATACACGCTCTCCGACGGCACGGGTCACAGCGAAGCCTACTCGATGTACGTCGTCCCGCTCTACGACTGACACATCCCGCAAACGAAAAAAGGGGGCGCGCCCGAATGGCCGCGCCCCCTTTTTTCCCATGCAGCCGCACTGCGGCACGCAGACCGCCCGTCACCGGGTGATCCGAATGATCCACGCGTCGTAATAACCCTCGCCGCGCGCCGCGCCGTCGACACGGATCGGGCTGTGCACCTCCGCCTCGTAAATGCGCTCTTTGCGGTTTTTCTTCCAGACCACGTAGAGGTCGAACTCCACCTTCGTGGAGGTCCCGTCGCCCCAGTCGACCACGAACGACTGCCCTTTCAGACCATCCGTCGGATCGAATTCTCCGAAAGCGAGGTGATAGCCCTTGATCCTGTCGTACTCATTCGCCCCTTCGAGCCGCAGCGCCAGCGGCCGCGGCAGATTGGCCCGCGTCGCCGGGGCCGCAACGGCGTCCGCCGCCACTTCGTAGCGTTTTCCGCCGTATGTCACGGCGATGGGCCGGCCGAGAATCGCATCAGGCTCATCGGGATCGAGCAGATTCACGCCCGTCGCGGCGTCGGAAACGAAAAAGCAGACCGAAGGATTCACGAAATCATAGATCGGCATCTCGTATTCCACCTCCTCCGAACAGCCGGCAAGCGCACCCAGCGCCAGCGGAACACCCAGCAAAAAAACTTTAAATTTACCCATAAGCTCGCAATTTAAATCCGACATGTGCCACTCCCGGATAAAGATACGTTTTTTTTTCTATCTTTGCGGGAAAATCCGCAACAAAATTACACGACATATGGAGTACAATTTCAAGGAGATCGAGGCCAAATGGCAAAGCCGCTGGAGGGCGGACAAAACCTACAAGGTGGAGACGGACCCCTCGCGGCCCAAATTCTACGTGCTGGACATGTTCCCCTACCCTTCGGGAGCGGGCCTGCACGTCGGCCATCCGCTGGGCTACATCGCCTCGGACATCTACTCGCGCTACAAGCGGCTCAAGGGATTCAACGTCCTCCACCCGATGGGTTACGACGCCTTCGGCCTTCCCGCCGAGCAGTATGCGATCCAGACGGGGCAGCATCCCGCCGTCACGACCGAGCAGAACATCGCCCGCTACCGCGAACAGCTGGACAAGATCGGATTCTCGTTCGACTGGGACCGCGAGGTGCGCACGTGCGACCCCGGATACTACAAGTGGACGCAGTGGGCGTTCCTCGAGATGTTCTCCCATTGGTACGACCGTTCGAAACAGCAGGCGCGCCCCGTCGCGGAACTGACCGCCGCCTTCGAAACGAGCGGCACCGAGGGGCTGAACGCCGCCTGCACGACCGAGATGCACTTCACGGCCGCCGAATGGAACGCCAAAAGCGAGCGGGAGAAGGAACAGATCCTTCAGAACTACCGCCTCGCCTTCCGCGCCGACACCCAGGTCAACTGGTGTCCGAAGCTGGGGACCGTGCTGGCCAACGACGAAGTGCACGACGGACTTTCGGTCCGCGGCGGCTATCCGGTCGAGCAGAAGCGCATGAAACAATGGCTTCTGCGCGTGACGGCCTACGCCCAGCGCATGCTCGACGGACTGGACAAACTCGAATGGAGCGACTCGCTGAAGGAGATCCAGCGCAACTGGATCGGCCGCTCGGAGGGCGCCCAGGTCTTCTTCGACATCGAGAACAGCGACCGGAAACTGGAGATCTTCACCACCCGTCCCGACACGATCTTCGGCGTGACGTTCATGGTCATCGCCCCCGAGCACGAGTGGGTCGGCGAACTGACGACGCCCGAGAACAAGGCCGCCGTCGAGGAGTACATCCGCCAGACCAAAAAGCGTTCGGAGCGCGACCGCATCGCCGACACGAAGCGCGTAAGCGGCGTTGCGACAGGCTCCTACGCCATCAACCCCTTCACGAACAAAGCCATTCCGATCTACATTTCCGACTACGTGCTCTCGGGCTACGGAACGGGCGCCATCATGGCCGTTCCGGCGCACGACTCGCGCGACTGGGCCTTCGCCCGCCACTTCGGACTGGAGATCGTCCCGGTGGTCGAGGGCGGCGACATCGAGAAAGAGTCGTACGACGCCAAAACGGGGAAAGTAATCAACTCGGATTTCCTCAACGACATGGATGTAAAGGAGGCGATTCAGGTGATGTTCGCCGAAGTCGAGAAGCGCGGACTGGGCAAAAAGCTCGTCAACTACCGCCTGCGCGACGCCATTTTCTCGCGCCAGCGCTACTGGGGCGAGCCGTTCCCGATCTACTATAAGAACGACACGGCCTACCCGCTGGCGGAGGACAAACTGCCGCTGGAGCTGCCGCCCATCGAGAATTTCGGCCCCACGGCCGAGGGCGAACCGCCGCTGGCCCGCGTCAAGGGATGGGCGACGCCCGAGGGCTGCCCCTACGAACTGTCGACGATGCCCGGATTCGCCGGATCGTCGGCCTACTACCTCCGCTACATGGACCCGCACAACGACGAGGCGCTCGTCGGGAAAGAGGCGGACGAGTACTGGCGCAACGTCGACCTCTACGTGGGCGGCATCGAGCACGCCACGGGTCACCTGATGTACTCGCGCTTCTGGAACATGTTCCTCTACGACCTGGGCTGCGTCTGCGAGGAGGAGCCGTTCCGCAAGCTCGTCAACCAGGGCATGATCCAGGGGCGCTCGAACTTCGTCTACCGCATCGTGGGAACCAACAGGTTCGTGTCGCTGGGCCTCAAGGACCAGTACGAGACGCAGGCGCTCTACGTCGACGTGAACATCGTCCGCAACGACATCCTCGACCTCGACGCCTTCCGCGCATGGATGCCCGAATACAAGGACGCCGAATTCATCCTCGAGGACGGCAAGTACGTCTGCGGCTGGGCCATCGAGAAAATGTCGAAGTCGTTCTACAACGTCGTGAACCCCGACTACATCGTCGACAACTACGGCGCCGACACGCTGCGCATGTACGAGATGTTCCTCGGGCCGCTGGAGCAGTCGAAACCCTGGGACACGAACGGCATCGACGGCGTGCACAAATTCCTGCGCCGCTTCTGGCGCCTGTTCTTCGACCGCGACGGGCAGCTGTGCGTCACGGACGAAAAGGCGACCGAGCAGGAGTTGCGCACCCTCCACAAGACCATCAAGAAGGTCTCGGAGGACATCGAGAACTTCTCGTTCAACACCTCCGTGGCGGCCTTTATGATCTGCCTCAACGAGCTGGGCGAGTGTTCGAAGCGCGAAGTGCTCGAACCGCTGACCGTGCTGCTCGCCCCCTTCGCTCCGCACATCGCCGAGGAGCTGTGGGCCGCGCTCGGACACACCGAATCGGTCTGCACGGCCTCCTATCCGGTCTGCGACGAGACGCACCTCGTGCGGAACTCGTTCGAATACCCCGTGTCGGTCAACGGCAAGCTCCGCTTCCGGAAGGAGTATGCCGCTTCGATGACGCCCGCCGAGATTCAGGCCGACGTCGTCACGGCCCCCGAGGCGCAGAAATGGCTCGAAGGCAAAACCCCGAAAAAGATCATCGTCGTGCCGGGCAAGATCATAAACATCGTGATCTGACACCCCGTCACGCCTAAAATACCGATTTATGAAACGCACACTACCGCTTATCGCAACACTCCTGCTTATGACCGCAACAGCATCGGCACAGGATTACGGACAGACCGCGACCCTCAAAATCTGGGACAACACGACCGCGCCCCACAGCAACGGCATCACGACGCCGGAAACGGAAAAGGAACCCAACCGCGTACGGAACACCTCCGAAGCGACTCTCTACATCTTCCCGGCCGACAAGGCCAAGGCCACCGGCCAGGCCGTCGTCATCTGCCCGGGCGGCGGCTACGGCATGCTGGCCATGGACCACGAGGGCTACGAAATGGCGAAATGGTTCGCCGCCAACGGCATCACGGGTGCCGTGCTGAAATACCGGATGCCCAACCACCATCCCGAAGTGCCGCTGGAGGACGCCGTACAGGCCCTGCGCATCATGGCAGGACTCGAAGCGGGCGCCACGGGCTACACGGCGGACAAAGTGGGCATCGTCGGCTCTTCGGCCGGCGGACACCTCGCGGCGATGGCCTCGACGATCGGCAGTTTCAAACCGGCCTTCTCGGTCCTCTTCTACCCGGTCATCACGGCCGTGCAGGGCAAACGCCACCAGGGATCGTTCATCAACCTGCTGAGCGAGCAGCGCACCCCCGAGCAGGACGCAGCCTACTCGCTGGAGAGCCGCGTGACGGCCGACACCCCGCCCGCCATCCTGCTGCTCTCGGACGACGACAAGACCGTTCCGCCCGTCAACAGCACGCTCTACTACAACGCCCTGAAGGCGCACGGCATCGAAGCCTCGATGCACATTTACCCCTCGGGCGGCCACGGCTGGGGCATCCGCGACTCGTTCCGCTACAAGGCCCAGTGGCAGGACGCCGTGCTGGACTGGCTCCGCCGGATCAACGAATAAACAGGCCGGGCACGAACCGCGCCCCGGCAGCCGCACCCCGGCACGAACCGGAACGGCCGCCCGGCGACTACATCCCGGAGGGAATCCCGCACGAGGGGTTCCCTCCGTCGGTTTCTCCGGCCCGCGCATTGCCGTCTGCCGGTTATTTCCCATCTTTCCTTGCGAAAGAACGCCGGTCCCGAGAGAGAGCCGCTGCGGCCTTCGCTTAATTTTTTAATTCTTAATTTTCAATTCTTAATTAAATGTGTCGTATCTTTGTCCCCAAAACAAAGACACGACACATTTTTATGGCAGACAACACCATCCTGAACCGCCTCGACGGTTTGAAACTCAAATACGAGGAGACGGGGCAGAAACTCACCGACCCCGAAGTGATCGCCGACGTCAAGCAGTTCATCCAACTGACCAAGGAATACAAGGAGCTGGAGCCGATCATCGAGACTTCGGAACGCTACCGCACGGCCATCGCCAACCTCGCCGAAGCCAAGGACACGCTGGCCACGGACAAGGACGAGGAGATGCGCGAAATGGCCCGCGAGATGATCGCCGAGCTGGAGCCGCAGCTCGCACAGATGGAGGAGGAGATCAAGCTGCTGCTGATCCCCAAGGACCCGCAGGATTCGAAAAACGCCATCGTGGAGATCCGCGGCGGCACGGGCGGCGACGAGGCGGCGATCTTCGCCGGCGACCTGCTGCGCATGTACACCAAATACATCGAGTCGAAAGGCTGGCGCTACGAAATCACCTCCTCGTCGGACGGCGCCGCAGGCGGTTTCAAGGAGGTGGTGCTGAAGGTATCGGGACAGAACGTCTACGGGACGCTCAAATACGAGTCGGGCGTGCACCGCGTGCAGCGCGTGCCCCAGACCGAGACGCAGGGCCGCGTGCACACCTCGGCCGCATCGGTGGCCGTGCTCCCCGAAGCCGAGGAGTTCGACATCGAAATCTCGATGAACGACATCCGCAAGGACATCTTCTGTGCGAGCGGTCCCGGCGGCCAGTCGGTCAACACGACCTATTCGGCCATCCGCCTGACGCACATCCCCACGGGCATCGTCGTGCAGTGCCAGGACCAGAAATCGCAGCTGAAAAACTTCGACAAGGCTTTCGAGGAGCTGCGCACGCGCGTCTTCAACCTCGAATACTCGAAATACCTCGACGAAATCGCCTCGAAGCGCAAAACGATGGTCTCGACGGGCGACCGTTCGGCCAAGATCCGCACCTACAACTACCCGCAGGGGCGCATCACCGACCACCGCATCAACTATACGATCTACAACCTCGCGGCCTTCATGGACGGCGACATCCAGGATTGCATCGACCACCTGATCGTGGCCGAGAACGCCGAGCGTCTGAAAGAGAGCGAACTTTAGCCGCTTAAAAAACCCTTTTCAGGGGCAGCAGGGGCGGGATGAGCCGCTGCCGAAACCCGTTGCCCCGGGCCGTCTAAAAAACGGCTTTCAGGAGGGGGGGGGCCGGACTTGCGCCCCGGATTCGGCTCCGGCCGTTTCAGATAAACGAAACAAGCGATGAAGATTCCCGCCGATTTCGACGCCGAGATCTGGAGCGTCGTCGCAGAGATTCCCGCAGGACGGGTCGCGACCTACGGGCAGCTGGCCCGGCTGATCGGCATGCCCGGCCATGCGCGCCGCGCGGGACGGGCGCTGGCGATGGCTCCGGAGGGTCTGCCCTGCCACCGGGTCGTCAACAGCCAGGGCCGGACAGCGCCCGGATGGACCGGACAGCGGGAGCTGCTCGCAGCCGAAGGCGTCCGTTTCCGGGCCAACGGCTGCGTGGACCTTTCGGCTTCGGGCTGGGAGGAGATCGGATAGTCCGCAGGCAATATCCCGGCCCTGCCGGCCGTTTTGCAAAAAAAGATTACGGTATGAAAAGATACGCACTGCTTCTCTACATCCTGTTTCTCGCCGCAGCCGTCCGTGCCGCGACGCCCAGGCCGCAGCCCCTGTACATCGTCAACGGCAAGGAGACGTCCGAGATACGCTCGATTCCGCCCGAGGACATCGAGAACGTCGAGATGCTCCCCGCCGACGAGGAGACCATCGCCCGCTACGGCCAGCGGGCCGCACACGGTGTGATGCTCATTACGCTGCGCTACGACCGGCCGGCCTCCTTTCCCGCGGACTCCGCCTTCGGCAGCTACATCGCCCGGCAGGTGCGCTGGGACGAGAGCGAACCCACGGCGCGCGTGGTGCTGCGCTACAAGATCACGCCCGACGGCGAGACCGTCGTCCAGCAGGAGCTCGAATCGACCGACAACCGCCTCAAGCGGCGCGTGCTGAAAGCCGTGGCGGAAGCTCCGCGCTGGCATCCGGCGCAGAAGAACGGCGCGCCGGTCGAAAGCGAAGGCGTATTGAGCATCCAGCTTCCCGAGGGCCGGCGTATGCCGCGGCAGGCGGAGCTGGTCATCCGCTGACAACTCCGCTCCCGAAACCCGCAAACCTCATCTGCAAAAGCCCCTGAAAAACTCCGAAACGTGAAAACCAACTCCCTCTCCGCATGGATTCTGGCCGTCAGGCCGTACAGCCTCGGCAACTCCGTCATCCTCGTCCTGATCGGCTCCGCACTGGCCTGGACCGACCGCGGATTCCATTGGCTTC
Source organism: Alistipes sp. 56_sp_Nov_56_25 (assembly GCF_001915285.1). Classification (NCBI taxonomy): domain Bacteria; kingdom Pseudomonadati; phylum Bacteroidota; class Bacteroidia; order Bacteroidales; family Rikenellaceae; genus Alistipes; species Alistipes sp. 56_sp_Nov_56_25. The sequence continues at coordinate 64,606 of NZ_MNQF01000004.1, read as the reverse complement.
CGGCCGTGCTGTGCCTCGCATTCGCCCTGCTGATGCAGTGCACGGCCAACCTGGTGAACGATCTCTGGGACTTCCTGAAGGGGGCCGACCAGCCCGACCGGCTGGGTCCCGACCGCGCCTTCGCCAAAGGCTACATCACCCTCGGGGCCATGAAGGCGGGCATTGCGGGATTCACACTCGCGGCCTGCGCCGCGGGCGTCGCGCTGCTCGTCTGGGCGCTCCACGCAGGCGCGCTCCGCTACGGAGGCTGGGAACTCGTTGCCGCAGGCGCCGCCTGCATCGTCTTCGCCTGGTTCTACACCGCAGGCCCTTACCCGCTGGCCTACCACGGACTGGGCGACGCCGCGGTCATCCTCTTTTTCGGACTGGTCCCCGTGGGATTCACCTATTACATCCAGACCGGCGCGTGGACCCCAGAGGTTCTCGTCGCCGCGCTGGCCTGCGGCCTCGTGATCGACACGATGCTGATGATCAACAACTTCCGCGACCGCGAGGAGGACGCCCGCTGCAACAAACGCACGATCGTCGTCTGCCTCGGCGCAGGCGTCGGCCGCTGGGGTTATCTCGCCCTGGGAACCGCGGCCGTCGCGCTGTGTCTCACGCTGCTCTTCGCAGGCCGCACGTGGGCCGCCCTGCTTCCCCTCCCCTACCTCGCCGCACATATCTCCACATGGCGCAAGATGGTGCGCATCGACCACGGCGACGCCCTGAACGTCTGTCTGGGTGAAACGGCGCGCAACATCCTGCTGTTCGGAGCCTTGTTCACCCTCGGAATTCTGCTGGGCCGATGACTGAATCACAACACATTACCCTGCGCGAGTTGCAGCGCCGCGTGAAGTCGGCGCTCGAAGGGCAGTTCGCGCTGCCCCTCTGGGTGAGCGCCGAGATTTCGGAAATCAAGGTCAACTACTCGGGCCACTGCTACCTGGAACTTGTGGAGAAGGGCGGCGACAACGGCGTGCCGACAGCGCAGGCCCGGGCCGTCGTGTGGCGTTCGAACTACCCCCGCATCGCGGGCTATTTCGAGGCCGAAACGGGCCAGCGGCTCGCCGCGGGCATCAAAATACTGGCCAAGGCGCTGGTCACCTACCACGAACTTTACGGCTTCTCGCTCCAGATCACCGACATCGACCCCTCCTACACGCTGGGCGACATGGAGCGGCAGCGGCAGCAGACCATCGCGCAGTTGCAGCAGGAGGGCGTCTGGGACATGAACCGCGAGGCGCCGATGCCGGCCGTCGTGCAGCGCGTGGCCATCGTGTCGAGCGCCAACGCCGCCGGCTATCAGGACTTCTGCAAGGAGCTGGCCCGAAGCCCCTACCGTTTCGAGCTGACCCTGTTCGACGCCTTCATGCAGGGCGAAGCGGCCGAGGAATCCATCATCGAAGCCCTGTGCAACGTCGCGGCCCGGCCGGAAAAATTCGACGCCGTGGTGCTGATCCGCGGAGGCGGGTCGAGGAGCGACCTCAACTGCTTCAACGCCTACCGCCTCTGCGCCCACGTGGCGCAGTTCCCGCTGCCGGTGGTGACGGGCATCGGGCACGACAAGGACACCAGCGTGGCCGACATGGTGGCCCACACGGCGCTCAAGACCCCGACGGCGGTGGCCGGATGGCTGGTCGAACGGATGGCCGAAACCGACGGGTGGCTCGACTGCGCCGCCCTGCAACTGAACGACATGACGAAGGCCGCGATGCACGCCTCGGAGGTGCGTCTCGAACGCCTCTCGGGCGAAGTGCGGCGGCTGAGCGGCGAACTCCTCACGCGGCAGACGCTGCGTCTGGAACATTTCACAGAGCTGCTGCCCGACGCGGCGCGCGACTTCCTCGCGCGGCAGGGCGTGCGGCTCGGCAACGCCGCGGAACTGATCGCCGGACGTTCGCCCGAACGCATCCTCCGGCTGGGATTCGCCGTCCTGCGCGCCGGAGGCCGTGCCGTGACCTCGGCCGGAAGCGTCGCGGAGGGCGAGCAGGTCGAAATCGAGGTCTCCGACGGCAAGATAGACGCAACCGTAAATTCCGGAAAAATATGGCAAAAAAAGAAGTGACCTACGCCGAGGCGATGGGTGAGATCGAGAAGATTCTCGCACGCCTGCGCAACGAAGAGATGGACGTGGACAGCCTCGCCGCCGAGGTGAAGCGCGCCACGGAGCTGATCGCCTCGTGCAAGGCGCGGCTGCGCAAGGCCGAAGCCGACGTGAACAAGATTTTAGAGTAATCCCGCTGCATGCGTAAAATCCTCCGCCAGCCGCTCCTGAATGCGGCCGTTGCCGCCTGCGGCGTCATTGACAAATCCGACCCCACCCCGACCCTCCCCCGGGGAGGAAGATGGCGTACGCTCCGGAGGGTCGGCACAAAAAACAGATAGTCGCGCAATGATAAAACAACTGATCAAATTCTCGCTCAACCACATCCCGCGCCCCGTGCTGCAACGCATCGCGGGATGGGCCGTACCCGTGGCGGGGCTCTTCTACAAGGGGCGCGGAGCCGAATGCCCCGTGTGCGGCGCGAAATACCGGAAGTTCATGCCCTACGGCTACGTGCAGCCGCGGCCCAACGCGCTGTGTCCCAAGTGTCTGTCGCTGGAGCGGCACCGCCTGCTGTGGCTCTACCTGACGCGCGAAACCGATCTCCTGACGGCCTTTCCGCGCACGCTGCACATTGCTCCCGAGGTCTGTATCATGCGTCACCTCAAGCCCCACTTCAAGTCGCATCCGGGGCAGTATGTCACGGCCGATCTCGAAAGCCCGCTGGCCGACCTGCATTTCGACGTGCAGCAGATCCCGCTGGCCGACGGTTCGGTGGACGTGGTGATCTGCAACCACATCATGGAGCACGTCGCCGACGACCGGCGGGCGATGCGCGAACTGCACCGGGTCCTCAAACCCGGCGGCTGGGGCATCGTCCTCTCCCCGGTGGACAGGGACTACGAGCAGACCTACGAGGACGACTCGATCACCGATCCCGACGAGCGCACGCGCATCTTCGGGCAGTACGACCACCGGCGCATCTACGGCGCCGACTATGCCGACCGCCTGCGCCAGGCGGGTTTCCAGGTCGCGGACATCGACTACGCCGCAACCTTCACCGAGGCCGAGCGTAGGCTATACGCCCTGCCGGCCGATCACATGTATGTGGTTTACAAAGTCTGACAGGCGGCCGTCGAAACGGCTGTCAGACGGGAATCGCCCGACGGCGATCCGGGGCTTGGTCTTGCCGTGGAAATCGCTTCCGCAGGTCATGGAAGCGCCTTTGGAGAGGGCCAGCGAGGTGAAATAGACAGCCTGTTCGGGGGTGTGGTAGTTGTTGAAGACTTCCAGTCCCGCGGCCCCGCGGTCGAGCAGCCGCCCGGCGGTCTCCTCCCGGCCCCGGAAATTCAGCCCCGGATGCGCCACGACGGGCACGCCCCCGTTGTCGCGGACCAGCTCCACCGCATCGCGGTAATCCATATACTCCACGGGCACGAACGCCGGACGGCCCTGTGCGAAATAATCGAGGTAGAAGTTGATGTAAGGCATGTCGCTCCGCTCGCCGCCCTCCATATAGGGCCGCAGCGGGGGCGTATGGCAGTTCGCGTCGGAGAGCATCACCTCGGCGATCAGTTCGCCCGTCGGCGGTTTCCCGTCGGCGGCGGCCAGCACCGCACCGGCATCGACCCGGAAGCCCAGTTTCAGCAGGTTGTCGACCATGGCCCCGAACGACGCCATGACTTTGGCGGCAACCTCCTCCTCCAACCGCGCGAAATCCGCCGAACGCCAGTCGATGCCGTAGCCCAGCAGATGCAGGTCCGTCCCCCGGTAGTTGCAGTCGATCTCGATGCCGGGGACGAACCCGATGCCCCGCTCCCGGGCCAGCCGGGCGGCCTCGCCGACGCCCCGCACCGAGTTGTGGTCGGTCAGCGAAAAGGCGTCCAGCCCGCGGGCGGCGCACAGACCGACGATTGCGGCGACGGGAAGCTCCCCGTCGCTGCTGTATCCGGAATGGATGTGGAGGTCATATGCGGCCATAATCAGTAGAGGTAAAACACGATCCCGGCGAAGTGCGCCGCAACCGCGAGGTCGATCAGCAGATGCCACACCATGTGGTGGTAGCGGAAGCCCTTGCGGGCGTAGAACCACGCGCCGAGCGTATAGAGCACGCCGCCCAGCGCGATCAGCGCCACGAGGGGCGTCGAAGCGTGGCTGATGAACAGCGGCAGGAAGAAGACGATCGTCCAGCCCATGACCAGGTAGATGGTCAGACTGACGGCCGGTATCGACTTTCGGGAGAGCGACTTGTAGAACACCCCGAAAATCACCATCGCCCATTGCAGGACGGTGATGAACACCCCCTGCCAGCCGCCGATGACCGACAGCGCGATGGGCGTATAGCTGCCCGCGATGGCGACGTAAATGAAAATATGGTCGAGGATGTGGAAAACCTCCTTGTGCTTCGACTGCGGGTTCATCGAGTGATAGAGCGTCGAGGCGAGGAACATCAGGAAGATCGAAATGACGAAAACCGACACCGACACCGAGGCCAGAACCCCGCCGGGGTCATGCGCATAGGCCCACACGGCGGCGAAAGGAAGGGCCAGCAGCGATAACAGCGACATCACGCCGTGGGACACGGCATTGCCGATTTCCTCGCCTACGGTCGGCACGTAAACTGCCTTTTTCTTGTCCATAACACAACTGTTCAATTGTACATGCCAAATTTATGAAAAAATTTCATATCTTTGCGAGCATAGGTCATCTGGTTAGGTAAAAATGGACTTTTCACGGTACGAAAAACTCCGCACGCTCGTGCGCGCGAATTTCTCGGAGCAGACCCGGGCACTCGTCGACGAGGCGCTGGAGTATGCCGACGGGAAACTCGCCGGACTGGTGCGCTACGACGGCTCGCCCCTGCTGGAGCATGCCGCCGCGGTGGCTTCGATCGTGATCTCGGAGGTGGGCCTGGGCCGCAACTCCACCATCTCGGCGATCCTGCACGACGTGGTGCGCCTCGCTCACAAGCAGCTGCCCGCCGAAGAATTCCTCGCCCTGAGCGCCGACATCCGCAAACGCTTCGGCGATCAGGTCGTGGGCATCACGCTGGGTCTGGCCAACATCTCGGAGCTGAAGCTCAAGGTGGCCAAGGAGCAGGCCGACAATTTCCGGGACCTGATCGTGAGCTACTCCGAAGACCCGCGCGTCATCCTGATCAAACTGGCCGACCGGCTCGAAGTGATGCGTTCGCTCGAAATGTTCCCCCGCGAAAAGTGGCGCAAGAAGAGCTGGGAGTCGATGAACCTCTACGCCCAGATCGCCCACAAGCTGGGTCTCTACTCGATCAAGAGCGAGCTGGAGGACATCGCCCTGAAATACCTCGAACCGAAGGATTACGAGCACGTCGTCACAAAACTCGAAGAGAGCGCCGAGGAGCGCAAGGCCTTCATCGGGCGGTTCCTCGTGCCGATCGAGCAGCGGCTGAACCGCCTCGGCATCAAATACCACATCAAGAGCCGCACCAAATCGATCTTCTCGATCTGGAACAAGATGCACAAACAGCACGTCCCGTTCGAGGGCGTCTACGACATCTTCGCCATCCGCATCATCATCGACTGCCCGCAGGAGGCCGAGAAACAGCTCTGCTGGACGGCCTATTCGGTGGTGACGGACTTCTACACGCCCAATCCCAAGCGCATGCGCGACTGGATCTCGATCCCCAAGTCGAACGGCTACGAGTCGCTGCACACCACCGTGTCGGCCGAAGGCCGCTGGGTCGAGGTGCAGATCCGCACCGAGCGCATGGACGCCGTGGCCGAGCGAGGCATCGCCGCGCACTGGCGCTACAAGGGCGTCAACCAGGGGGCGCAGACCAGCGAAATGTGGCTGGGACATCTGCGCGAACTGATAGAGGACACGACCCACTCGCTGGCGCAGCGTTTCGACGCCAAGCCCGCGTCGGGCGAAATCTTCGTCTTCACGCCCAACGGCGACCTGCGCAAACTCCCCGAGGGGGCCACGCTCCTCGACTTCGCCTTCGACATCCACACCTCGCTCGGATCGACGTGCGTGGGCGGACGGGTCAACGGCCGCGCCGTGCCGATCCGCGAACAGCTGCGCAACGGCGACATCGTGGAGATCACCACCCAGAAAAACCAGACGCCCAAGTCGGACTGGCTGTCGCTGGTGGTGACCTCGAAGGCCCGCAACAAGATCAAGTCCTACCTGCGCGAGGAGCAGGCCAAGCACACGCGCATGGGACGCGAGGAGCTGGAACGCAAACTCAAGAACTGGAAATTCGCCATCACGATCGACGAGGCGGTGGCTTACCTGGCCAAATACTTCAAACTGCGCCTCGGCACGGAGGTCTACGCGCTGATCGCCACCCAGAAGCTCGACTTCGGGTCGATCAAGGAGATCCTCTCACGCCACCTTTCGGGCGAAGCCGAAGAGGAGCGCCGCGCCGCGGCCGCCGAAATCGAACGCCAGAAGGCCGCGCTGCACGGCACGCAGGAGAAGGCCGCTCCGCAGGACGCGCTGGTGATCGACGACGACATCTCGAAAATCCAGTACAAGCTGGCCAAATGCTGCAACCCGATCAAGGGCGACGACGTGTTCGGATTCGTGACGATCAGCGCGGGAATCACCATCCACCGCTGCGACTGCCCCAACGCCAAGCGCATGCGCGAGAACTACCCCTACCGCGTGATCGACGCCCGCTGGCGGCAGTCGGCCGAAGGGGCGTTCCGCGTCACGATCCGCATCGTGGCGGCCGACACCACGGGCATGGCCAACCACATCACCGAGGTCATCGTCCGCGATCTCAAACTGGGCATCCGCTCGATGAACTTCGCACCCGCCGGGAACGGCTGCGTGGCGGGAGAAGTGGCCGTCGAAGTGCCCGGTACGGCCGTCGTGGACACGCTCATACACCAGATCATGCGCATCAAGGGCGTGCAGCGCGCCTACCGCGTCAACTAATTCCGCAAACAACTTTTTACCCACACAAACGATAAATGAATAACAACACAATCAGCGTCGTTTTCGCCGACCCGTCGCACGCACATTACGCACCGCGTATTTGCGATCTGATCTACGAGTCGGCCCTGCAGCGGGGTACGGGCATCGCCAAGCGGTCGCCCGAATACATCGCCGCAAAAATGACCGGTGGCAAGGCCGTCGTGGCGCTGGACGGTGAAAAACTGGTCGGGTTCAGCTATATCGAGTGCTGGGGTCACGGCGACTTCGTCGCCACCTCGGGACTTATCGTCGATCCGGAGTACCGCCATATGGGACTCGCGGAACAGATCAAACGACGAACCTTCGAGCTGGCCCGACGACGATTCCCGTATGCCAAGTTATTCAGTATCACCACGTCGCTGCCGGTTATGAAGCTCAACTCGCGAATGGGCTACGTCCCCGTGACCTTCTCGGAACTGACCGAAGACGAGGAGTTCTGGCGCGGCTGCGAAGGCTGCTGCAACTACGACATCCTGCAACGCAACAACCGCCGCATGTGCCTCTGCACGGGCATGCTCTACGACCCGGCCAAGGAACCGCCCGCGAAACAGTCGCGGCTGGCCCCCTACCGGATGTTTTTCCGGAACAAAGTAAAAAAACTGTTCCACCTGAAATAACGGAAAATATCATTCGAGACAACCCGGTCGCGTCGCGACAAGTCCCCTCCGAGGAGGGGATTCAGGGGAAGGTCAGAATTGCAAACGACGCCGAAGGCGGCGACAACGACCGGAGGATTTGCACTCCGGCAGCATGAATAAAAAAACAAAAAAACAGAATATCATGGAAACCAAGAAGAAAGTGGTTCTGGCGTTCAGCGGCGGTCTGGACACCTCGTTTTGTGTAAAATACCTCTCCGAGGAGAAGGGTTACGACGTTTACACGGCAATCGCCAACACGGGCGGGTTCTCGAAACCCGAACTCGAAAAGATCGAGAAGCGCGCCATGGAGCTGGGCGCCACGGCACACGCGACGCTCGACATCGAGCAGGAGTACTACGAGAAAAGCATCCGCTACATGGTCTTCGGCAACATCCTGCGCAACGGGACCTACCCCATTTCGGTAAGTTCGGAGCGCATTTTCCAGGCCATCGCCATCATCGAATACGCCAAACAGATCGGCGCCGACGCCGTGGCCCACGGTTCGACCGGCGCGGGCAACGACCAGGTGCGCTTCGACCTGACGTTCCAGATCCTCGCCCCCGAGATCGAGATCATCACCCCAACGCGCGACATGACCCTGACGCGCGAATACGAGATCGACTACCTCCGCAAGCACGGCATCACGGCCGACTACAAGAAGATGGAGTACTCGATCAACAAGGGGCTGTGGGGAACCTCGATCGGCGGCAAGGAGACCCTCCACTCGGAGCAGACACTCCCCGAGGAGGCCTATCCGAGCCAGATCACGGCCGAGGGCGAGGAGCGGCTCAAACTCACCTTCGAGCAGGGCGAGCTGGCGGCGGTCAACGGCACGCCCTACACGGACAAGGTCGAGGCCATCCGCGCCGTGGAGGCCATCGGGGCGAAATATGGCATCGGCCGCGACATGCACATCGGCGACACGATCATCGGCATCAAGGGCCGCGTGGGCTTCGAGGCCGCCGCGCCGATGCTGATCATCGCCGCGCACAAGATGCTCGAAAAACACACGCTGACCAAATGGCAGACCTACTGGAAAGACCAGGTGGCGACGTGGTACGGCATGTTCCTCCACGAAGCGCAGTACCTCGAACCGGTGATGCGCGACATCGAGGCGATGCTCCTCTCCTCGCAGCGCAACGTGACGGGAACCGTGGAGCTGATCCTGCGGCCGCGCAACTATACGCTCGTGGGCGTCGACTCGACGTTCGACCTGATGAAGACCGACTTCGGCGAGTACGGCGAGGTCAACAAGGCGTGGACGGCCGACGACGTGAAGGGATTCACGAAGATCCTCGGCAACCAGATCAAGATTTTCTACAACGTCCAGAAACGCAACAAGAAATGATCCGGGTCGGCATCATCGGAGGCGCCGGGTACACCGCCGGCGAACTGATCCGCCTGCTGGTGAACCATCCGCAGGCGGAGATCGCCTTCGTCCACAGCACTTCGAACGCGGGCAACCGCCTCGCGCAGGTGCACGGAGGACTGGAGGGCGACACCGGCATGCGGTTCTGCGACGCGTACGACCTCGGGGCGATCGACGTGCTGTTCCTCTGCTCGGCCCACGGGCAGAGCCGGGTCTGGATGGAAGAGAACACGATCCCCGCAGGCGTGAAGATCATCGACCTGGCGCAGGATTTCCGCGACGAGTCGTGCGGATTCGTCTACGGGCTTCCGGAGCTGAACCGCGAACGCATCCGCCGGGCGGAGCGCGTGGCCAACCCGGGCTGTTTCGCCACGGCGATCCAGCTGGCGCTGCTGCCGCTGGCCGCCGCGGGGCTGTTGCAGGACGAGGCGCACGTGACGGCGGTGACGGGTTCGACGGGCGCAGGCGTAAAACCCTCGGCCACGACCCATTTCAGCTGGCGGTCGGACAACATTTCGGTTTACAAGGCCTTCACGCACCAGCATCTCCTGGAGATCGGGCGCAACCTGCGGCTGCTGGAGCCGTCGTTCGACCGCGAAGTGAACTTCGTGCCGATGCGCGGCGACTTCACGCGGGGCATCCTGGCGAGTGTCTACACGGCGTGTCCGCTCGACGGCGAAGCGGCATCGAAGCTCTACGCCGACTTCTACGCCCCCTCGGCATTCACCCGCGTCACGGAACGCGACGTGAACCTCAAGCAGGTGGTCAACACCAACAAGGCGTTGCTCCACACAGCCAAATACGGCGGGAAACTGCACGTCGTCTCGGTCATCGACAACCTGCTGAAAGGGGCGTCGGGACAGGCCGTGCAGAACATGAACCTGATGTTCGGGCTGGACGAAAAGGAGGGTTTGCGGCTGAAAGCCTCGGCATTTTAATCCGGACCGGTGTTATTCACGGCGTACCACCGTGGTTTACACTACCTTTTGGTGGCAACCGACGCACGCAGCACGAGCAGAGACCGCTTGCGGGCTATGCCGTGCCAGAAGGAGGAAAACGAGCGCAGCGAAGTTAAAAGCACCAAAACCGCTTCCAGAGGCGATGGCCGGATGCGCGTTTCCGATTCGGTTGCTGCGCCTCTTCTCACGCCGCCTCTGGCGGCGAATGAATCCGGCCCGATGCCGAGCCGTCAAACGAAGTCCCGGCTAAAAGCGCAGGCGTAAGACGCCTGTTTTATGAATGTTCGCGCAGCCCCCTAAAACCCGCCTTTTAGGCGGGCGCCCGGAGCCAGCGTTAGCCGGGACGGCATAGGCAGAGGCATCCGTCGGAGAGCTTTTGGTACTTTTTGCGGCCAAAAAGTACAAAGAATTTCGCGGTCAAAGACTGCGATTAAGACAATAAATGTAAATTTGTACATATGGAACTTTTCAACGTATATTCGTTATATCCGATCGAACCGGTGAGGGGCAAGGGCTGCTACGTCTACGACGCGGCGGGAACCGAGTACCTCGACCTTTACGGCGGCCATGCCGTGATCTCGATCGGGCATGCGCAGCCCGACTATGTGCGGGCCGTGCAGGAGCAGGTCACACGTCTCGGATTCTACTCCAACTCGGTCGAGAATTCGCTTCAGGTGAAGTTGGCGGAGAGACTGGGCCGCATCTCGGGTTACGACGACTACCGCCTTTTCCTCTGCAACTCGGGGGCCGAGGCCAACGAGAACGCCCTGAAACTGGCGTCGTTCCACACGGGCCGGTCGAAGGCGCTCGCCATCTCGAAGGCCTTCCACGGCCGCACGTCGGGAGCCGTCGCCGTGACGGACAATCCGGCGATCTCGTCGCCCTTCAACCGCACGCCGAACGTGGAGTTCACCCCCCTGAACGACATCGGGGCGATGCGCGCGAAGCTCGCCACGCGGGAGTTCGCGGCGGTGATCGTCGAGGGCATTCAGGGCGTTGCGGGCATCCACTGCCCGACGGACGAGTTCCTGCGCGCCGTGCGCGCCGCGGCGACCGAGACCGGGACGCAGCTGGTGCTCGACGAAATCCAGTCGGGATACGGCCGCACGGGCCGCTTCTTCGCCCACCAGGCCGCCGGCATCCGCCCCGACCTGATCACCACGGCCAAAGGCATGGCCAACGGATTCCCGATCGGCGGCGTGCTCATAGCGCCCCACTTCGAGGCGCGTCCGGGGCTGTTGGGAACCACCTTCGGCGGCAGTCACCTGGCCTGTGCGGCGGCCATCGCCGTGCTGGAGGTGATCGAGCGCGACGCTCTGGTGGAAAACGCCGCCGAGATCGGCGACTACCTTCTGGCCGAACTGCACAAGATCGGCGGACTGAAAGAGGTGCGCGGACGCGGCCTGATGATCGGCATAGAGATCGACGGATCGGGTCCGGAGCTGCGCAAGAAACTGCTTTTCGACAAGCACATCTTCACGGGCGGGGCGGGAGCTTCGACCGTCAGGCTGCTGCCGGCGCTGTGCTTGACAAAAGAGATGGCGGACCGCTTCCTCACGGCGTTCGACAAGGTGAAAGGTGAAAGGTGAAAAGTGAAAGGTGAAAAAGGCCGACTTTTGCTCCGGACCCCATAAAACAGGCGTTTTACGCCGGCAGGCCGCAGCTCCGCCCTGCGAAGGCCTGCTATTGCGCGTTGCTTCATAGCATTCCCCCGCGAGCTGCCGCCTGCCTAAAAGGCGGGGTTTAGAGGACGATCCAGAGACAGCCTTCCGAGATGGAAGCCAGATAATTTAACAAAAAACAAAAAAACGAATCCATGGATAAATTCACCTGCGTAGAAGACATCGGCGACCTTCGTCAGGCTGTCGCCGAAGCATTGGAGATCAAGCGCGACCGCTTCCAGTTCACGGGACTGGGGCGCAACAAGACCCTTTTGATGCTCTTCTTCAATTCAAGCCTCCGCACGCGGCTTTCGACCCAGAAGGCCGCCATGAACCTCGGCATGAACGTCATGGTCCTCGACGTCAACCAGGGGGCGTGGAAACTCGAAACCCAGCGGGGTGTGGTGATGGATGGCGACAAGGCCGAACACCTGCTCGAAGCCATTCCGGTCATGGGATCGTACTGCGACGTGATCGGCGTAAGATCGTTCGCACGGTTTCAGGACAAAGCCGAGGATTACGAGGAACGCGTGCTGGAGCAGTTCATCCGCCACTCGGGCCGTCCGGTCTTCTCGATGGAGGCCGCGACGCGCCACCCGTTGCAGAGTTTCGCCGACCTGATCACCATCGAGGAGCACAAGGCCGTGGAGCGTCCGAAGGTCGTGATGACCTGGGCGCCGCACCCCAACGCCCTGCCGCAGGCCGTGCCCAACTCGTTCGCCGAGTGGATGAACGCCGCGGACTACGATTTCGTCATCACCCACCCCGAAGGGTACGAACTGGACCCGAAGTTCGTGGGCGCGGCGCGCGTCGAATACGACCAGCGCAAGGCCCTCGAAGGCGCCGACTTCGTCTACGCCAAGAACTGGGCCGCCTATACGGACCCCAATTACGGCAAAGTGCTGTCGCGCGACCGCGCATGGACGGTCGATGCGGAGAAGATGGCGCTCACGAACAACGCCCGCTTCATGCACTGCCTGCCCGTAAGGCGCAACATGATCGTCACGGACGAGGTGATCGAATCGCCCCGTTCGCTGGTGATCCCCGAGGCCGCGAACCGCGAGATCGCGGCCCAGGTGGTACTCAAACGACTGCTGGAGGGTCTGAACTGATGGAACGGATCACAGTCGTAAAAATAGGCGGCAACGTCATCGACAACCCCGCGGCGATGAAACGCTTTCTGAAGGAGTTCGCCGCGCTGGAAGGCCCCAAAATACTCGTGCACGGAGGCGGGAAACTGGCCACGCGGCTGGCCGAGCGGCTGGAGCTGAAGGTGCAGATGGTCGACGGACGCCGCATCACCGACAAGGGAACGCTCGACGTGGTGACGATGGTTTACGCCGGGCTGATCAACAAGCAGGCGGTGGCCGGATTGCAGGCCGCAGGATGCAACGCCCTCGGGCTGTCGGGCGCCGACGGAAACGCCGTCACGGCCCGGCGCCGCAGCCCCCAGCCGGTCGACTACGGGTTCGTGGGCGACATCGAACGGGTGGACTCCGCGCTGCTGCGCAGGCTGCTCGAAGACGGCATGGCGCCCGTCTTCTCGGCCATCATGCACGACGGAAAAGGGACCCTGCTGAACTGCAACGCCGACAGCGTGGCTTCGGCCGTAGCGCTGGGCGCGGCGGAAATTGCCCCGACAGACCTGGTTTTCTGCTTCGAGAAAGCCGGGGTTCTGCGCAACCCGGACGACGACACGTCGCTGATCCACGAGATCACGGCCGCAACCTATCCGCCGCTCAAGGCCGACGGCGTCGTGAGCAAAGGGATGATCCCCAAGATCGAAAATGCCCTGAAAGCCGTCGAAAAAGGGGTGCGGAGCGTGACGATCCGAAGCTCCGAAAACCTGTCGAACGGAATCGGAACGGTGATCCGGAATTCATAATTCACAATTAGAATAGTTCGATGTCGTAATTGCCTGATCCATGCCCCGGATGCTGTCAACCGCCGTACTCGCCGCCTTCGGCGTCGTATTCAAATCTGACCCCACCCCGGCCCTCCCTCAAGGAGGGGGATGGCGTCGTTCCGAACCGCAGTCGATTGCAACACGAATGTAGCTAATTCTATTAAAATTAAAATTTGGACGCACACATCACAGAGGCCGTAGAACTCTTAAAACAGCTCATCGCGACGCCCTCCCGCTCGCGCGACGAGGCGCGCACGGCAGACCTGCTCCACGCATTCCTCGCCCAACGCGGAGCGGCGCCCGAACGGCTTGCGAACAATGTCTGGGCACGGGCCGAGGGGTTCGACCCCGCACGACCGACGCTGCTCCTGAATTCGCACCACGACACGGTACGCCCGGCGGCATCGTACACGCGGGACCCCTATGCGCCCACCGTCGAGGACGGAAAGCTTTACGGACTGGGAAGCAACGACGCAGGGGCTTCGGTGGTATGTCTGTTGGAGACTTTTCTCACGTTCCGCACACGTCCGCTGCCCTTCAACCTCGTGCTGGGAATCTCGGCCGAGGAGGAGTGCATGGGCGAAAACGGCATCCGCGCCCTGCTGCCCGCCCTGGGGAAAGTGGACATGGCGCTGGTGGGCGAACCGACGGGGATGCAGGCCGCAACAGGCGAACGGGGACTGGTCGTCCTGGACTGCACGGCGCACGGCCGGAGCGGCCACGCGGCGCGCGGCGAAGGGGTCAACGCCCTCTACATCGCGCTGGACGACATCGCGCGGCTGCGCTCTTTCCGCTTCGAACGGGAATCGGAACTGTTAGGACCCATCGGCATTGCGGTGACGCAGATCGAGGCGGGCACGCAGCACAACGTCGTGCCCGACACGTGCCGTTTCGTCGTGGACGTCCGCACGACGGACGCCTACTCGAACGAGGAGACGGTCGGGATTCTGCAGGCGGCCCTCCGCTCCGACGCCGTGCCGCGGTCGACGCGCATCCGCGCCGCGGCGGTCGGCGGGGAACATCCGCTGGTGAAGGCCGCAGTCGCCGCGGGACGCGAAACCTATGTTTCGCCGACCACTTCGGACCGCACGCTGATGCCCTTCCCGGCACTCAAGATGGGTCCCGGACAATCGTCGCGGTCGCACACGGCCGACGAATTCGTCCTCCTCGAGGAGATCGCGGAGGGAATCGCCGTTTATGAAAAGTACATCGGAAAATTAGCACAGGAATATGGCTGGAAAACTTTGGGATAAAGGCTACGAGCCGGACAAAATGATCGAGGAATACACCGTGGGCGACGACCGCGAACTGGACATGCGCCTGGCGCGCTACGACGTCGAAGGGTCGCTGGCGCATATCGCCATGCTCGAGACCATCGGACTGCTGACGGCGGAAGAACTCGAAAAACTCACCGCAGGGCTGAAAGAGATCGCCGCGGAGATCGAAGCCGGGCGTTTCGAGATCGAACCCGGCACGGAGGACGTTCATTCGCAGGTCGAGCTGATGCTCACCCGCCGGCTGGGCGATGCGGGCAAGAAAATACACTCGGGGCGTTCGCGCAACGATCAGGTCCTCGTGGACCTCAAACTGTTCCTGCGCGACGAACTGCGGCAGGTGGCCGACGCCGTGAAGAGGGTCTTCGGCCGGTTGCAGGAGCAGAGCGAAAAGTATAAGGAGGTGCTGATGCCGGGTTACACCCACCTTCAGATCGCCATGCCCTCGTCGTTCGGGCTGTGGTTCGGGGCCTATGCCGAGACGCTCGCGGACGACATGCGTCTGGTGGCCGCGGCGTGGCACATCGCCAACCAGAATCCGCTGGGATCGGCCGCCGGATACGGCTCGTCGTTCCCGCTCGACCGCACGATGACCACCCGTCTGATGGGCTTCGAGGAGCTGCACTACAACGTCGTGGCGGCGCAGATGAGCCGCGGCAAGAGCGAACGCGCCGCAGCGGCCGCCATCGCCGCCGTGGCCGCGACGATCGGCCGGCTGGCGATGGACGTATGTCTGTTTATGAGCCAGAATTTCGGGTTCGTGTCGCTGCCCGACGAGCTGACCACCGGGTCGAGCATCATGCCCCACAAGAAGAATCCCGACGTCTTCGAGATCATGCGCGGACGCTGCAACCGCCTGCAATCGGTTCCCAACGAGATCGCGCTGCTGACGACCAACCTCCCCGTGGGTTACCACCGCGACCTGCAACTGTTGAAGGACATCCTCTTCCCGGCGACGACGGAGATCAAACGCACGCTCGCGATGTGCGACTTCATGCTTGCGCACATCCGCGTCAACGAGCACATCCTCGACGACAAAAAATACGACTATCTGTTCACGGTGGAGGACGTCAACCGGATGGTGCTGGCGGGCACGCCCTTCCGCGAGGCCTACAAGCAGGTGGGCATGGCCGTCCAAAGGGGCGAATACACGCCCACACGCGAGGTGCGCCACACCCACGAAGGCAGCATCGGCAACCTCTGCACGGCCCAGATCCGCCGCAAGATGGAGCGCGTGATGCAGGAGTTCGAGTAGGCGCGGCGCGGGCGGACAACAGACGCGGCGGCGAGATGCAGGCGCGGTGCGGACAACAGGCGCGGTGCGGACAACAGGCGCGGACGGACAACAGGCGCGGCGGCGAAAAGCAGGCGCGGACAGGCAACAGACGCGGCGGCGAGATGCAGGCGCGGTGCGGGCAACAGGTGCGGTGCGGGCAACAGACGCGGATGTTTGGCCGTTCGGAATAATTGACTAACTTTGTCTGTAACCAACCCAAACCGACAAAGCAATGAATCTGAAACGCATGCTGTTGCTGCTGGCGTTGTCCGCAGCAATTTCGGCCGTAGCCGGACCGCAGAAAGTCAAGACCTCCGTTGAAAAAGTGACCCTGTTCATCGACGGGGCGCAGGTGACGCGCACCCGGCAGGTGGACCTCCCGGCCGGAAATTCGACGGTCGTATTCACCGGCCTGTCGCCCTATCTGGATGACAAGAGCATGCAGGTCAGCGCCAAAGGTCCATTCACGGTGACGGCCGTCAACCGGCTTTTCAACCACACCGACAGTCTCGAACGCTCGACCCGCCAAAAGACGCTCGAACAGACGCTCGAAGAGACGCAGCGGCAGCTGGACCGGCTGAAGGCCTCGCGCGAGGTCGTGGATGCGGAGAGCGAACTGCTGAAAACGAACTGCTCGGTCGCCAACCGGAACGTAGCCACCCCGCTGGCCGCCATCAGGGAGTTGAACGAGTACTATGCCGCACGGCTGGAAGCGCTGAAAAGCAAGGCGCTCTCCCTCGACGCGGAAGAGGAGAAAATCAACGAGCGCAGACGGCAGATTCTGGCCGAACTGGTGAATCTGGGCGGCAGACAGTCGGACCCGATGAGCGAAGTGGAGGTGCGGATCGAAGCCCCCGCGACCTGCAAGGCGTCGTTCACGCTGACCTACTACGTCCGCAACGCCGGCTGGTTCCCCTCGTACGACATCCGTTCGGGCGGGTTGTCGGAGCCGGTGGAGATCTCCTACAAGGCCAATATTTTCCAGAACACCGGAGAGGAGTGGAAGAACGTCGCCTTGACGCTCTCCTCGTCGAACCCCAATACCGGGAGCATCGCCCCGAAATTGCAGACCTGGCGGCTCGACTACGGTCTCGTCCCGCCCCGCTACAACCTCAACATGACGAGCAACACCGTGTCGGGAACAGTCCTCGACCATCAGCGCAAACCCCTGCCCGGAGCGACCGTCCTGATTCCCGGCACGACCATCGGCGCCGTCACCGACACCCGGGGCAGCTACTCGATCACCATTCCCAACGGTGCTTCCAGCCTGCAATTCAGCTACGTCGGCTACATACCCCGAACGGAGAGAATCACGGGCAACACGATGAACGTCGTGATGCAGGAGGATGCGACGAAGTTGGACGACGTGGTCGTCATGGGATACGGCGTCTCGAATCAACTGGCAGGCGCCGCACCGGGTGTCCGGATTCGCGGCACAGCGGCTTCGGACAGAAAGGTGGCGGAAGTCGATTTTGCAGACTTCGACGCCGAGAGCGCCGTGATGGAGGTGGAGCAGACGCAGAGCCAGCTGGGCTACGAGTTCGAAATCAGACAGCCCTACACCATCCCTTCAGACGGCAAGAGCGTCGCAGCCGAAATCGGGAGGTTCGACCTGCCGGCCGCCTATATCTACCAGAGCACGCCGAAGATCGACAAGGACGCCTTCCTCGTGGCGGAGGCCACCGGCTGGGAGAGACTCAACCTGTTGCAGGGCGAGGCGAACGTCTATTTCGAAAACACGTTCGTCGGCAAGAGCATCCTCGATCCCGGTCAGACGAGCGACACACTCCGCTTCTCGATGGGCCGCGACCGGAGCATCCGCATCGAACGCACCAAGGAGAACGACTATTCGTCGCGCCGCGCCATCGGTTCGAACCAGACACAGACCGTGGCGTGGAAGTTCTCCGTGCGCAACACACGCCCGGAACCCGTCGTGCTGACGCTCGCCGACCAGCTGCCCGTATCGCGCAACAGCGCCATCGCTGTATCGGCCGAGGAGTTGAGCGGAGGCCAGCTGGACAAGGAGAGCGGCATCGTCACCTGGAGACTGGAGCTGAAACCCGGCGAGCAGCGCGAACTGCGCCTGCGCTACGCCGTGAAATATCCCAAAGGACGCAGCCTGACAATCGAGTGACCCGAAGAGGGGAGGGAAACGAAAAAGGGAGGACTGCATCGTCCTCCCTTTTTTCGAAGCCGTAACTTCCGCCTATTTGATGCGCTCGTAGTACTCACGGGTGCGGGTGTCGACACGGATCTTGTCGCCCGTGTTGATGAACAGCGGCACACGGATCGTGGCGCCGTCCTTCGCCGTCGCGGAATTCACCGTCGCGGGTTTCAGCGAGTTGGTCGACGCCGTGTCGCCCTTGATGCCCGGCTCGGTGTAGATCACCTCCATATCGACGATCGGAGGAAGTTCGGCCGAAAGAACGGCCTCCTTCTCGGTGTGGAACATCACCTCGACGATCTGACCGTCGGTGATCAGGTCGTAGTTGTTGATCAGGTTCCGGTCGATGTTGATCTCCTCGAAAGTCTCGGTGTGCATGAAATGCGCTCCCAGATCATCCTCGTAGGTGAACTGATAAGGACGGCGCTCGACGCGCACCTGCTCGATCTTCTGGCTTACCGACGAGAAGGTGTTTTCCAGCACGCGGCCGTTTTCCAGATTCTTGAGTTTCGAACGGACGAAGGCAGGGCCTTTGCCCGGTTTGCAGTGCTGGAAATCGACCACAAGGAACGTCTTGCCGTCCATTTCGATACACATGCCGATCTTGATGTCAGCTGCTGTAATTGTCATAGGAATATGGTTTATAATTGTTGTTTTTTCGCGCCGCGAAGTTACGAAAAAAATCCGGAAATTCCTATTCCCGGGGCCACGGCCCGCTGCAAACGCCCGCAGAACGGCCTCAAAGCTCTATCGCCTTGCATTTGAGGCCCATCTGCCGGATCTTTTCCAGCGTACGGGGAAGTGCGTAACGCATGTTGCGGAAGGCCTTTTCGCTGTCGTGGAACACCACGATGGCGCCCGGCGCGAGGTGTTTCGTGACGTTCTTCAGGCAGGTGCGGGGCGACAGGCGGCGGTTGTAGTCGCGCGAGATGATGTCCCACATCACCAGTTTGTAACGCTGGCCCAGGAAACGCGCCTGCGCCGGGGTGATGCGCGCATAGGGCGGACGAAACAGTTCACTGTGGATCAGATCGTTGGCAAAATCGACATCCTCCGTATAGCGTTCGAGGCTCATGCCCCATCCCTTCTGGTGCGAATAGGTGTGGTTGCCCACCTTGTGCCCGGCGTCGAGAATGCGCTTGTAGAGGTCGGGATACATCTCGACGTTCTTGCCCAGCACGAAGAAGGTCGCTTTGGCATCGTACTTGTCCAGCGTCGAAAGAATCCACTCCGTGACGCCCGGCGTGGGACCGTCGTCGAAGGTCAGGAACACGCCGTCCTCGTCGTCGATCTCCCAGATCAGGTCCGGCATCAGGCGCCGGACTATTTTTGGCGGTTTCAAACGCATAACGCGGCAAAAATAGTGAAATTCCGCGCCATTTGGAAAAATATACGTATATTTGTGATAAAGACAACTCGAATCGACCGACTATGAAAACGCTTTTCCGGATAACGATCGCAGCGCTGATCGTCGCGACGGCAGCAGGCTGCGACGCCTTCAAGACCCTGAACAATTCGAAAAAAAGTGCACAGGGAAAACCCTACGAACTGATCGTGGTATGTCCCCAGGCGGAGTGGACGGGCGAGGTCGGAGATTCGCTGCGCGCGATTTTCACCGCCCCGGTGCCCTATCTGAACCAGATCGAGCCGATCTTCGACGTGTTGCGCGTCACCGAACGCGGCTTCACGGGCATGGTCGCCGATCATCGCAACATCCTCAAGATTCTGGTCGATCCGGAGCTGAAGGAGACCACGACCGCCGTGCAGTACGACGTGACGTCCGATCCGCAGATCGTGATGACGCTGCAAGGCCCCAGCGACGGAGCGCTGGTGAAATACCTCTCGGAAAACCGGGAGAACCTCGTCTATGCGCTCGAAAAGGCCGAACGCGACCGCGCCGTGAAGGCCAACGAGACCTATGGCAACCCCGGCATCGAGTCGGCCATTCTCAAAACGTTCGGCGTGGAGATGAAGGTTCCGAAGGGCTACACGCTGGCCGCACAGAAACCCGACTTCATCTGGGCGCGCAACGAATACCCGACCGCCAGTCAGGGATTCTTCATCTACTCCTACCCCTACGAAGGCAAGCAGTCGCTCACGGAAGAGGCGCTGGTAGCCGCACGCAACAAGTACGCGGCGCAGATTCCCGGCCCGTCGGAGGGTTCGTACATGATCACTTCGGACGCTTTCGCCCCCGACTACCGCCTGTTCCGCATGGAGGGACGCCTGTGGTGCGAACTCCGCGGATTCTGGGACGTGCACGGCGACTTCATGGGAGGCCCGTTCGTCAGCTATACGACCGTGGACACGGCCACCAACCGCGTCTTCACGCTCGACTGCTACGTCTACGCCCCCGATCTGAACAAACCCCGCAAGCGCAACTACATGCGGGGACTCGAACACCTGCTCTACTCGGTGCGTTTCCCCAGGCAGTAACCCCCGCTTCCGGCGCGCAACGCCCAACCGCGCGATGAGAAGAAACCGACGGATATGCAGCAGATACTGACATATGCCTTTCTTGTAATCTACACGGTCACGATCCTCGGCATCGTCCTGGTCATCATCACCGACAACCGGAACCCGCTGAAGACCCTGCCGTGGATCATCGTGCTGGTGTTCGCCCCGGTCGTGGGGCTGGTCTTCTACTTTTTCTTCGGACAGAACCTCTCCAAGCAGCGCATCATCTCGCGCCGCACGCGCAAACGCATCACCATGCAGCTCGAAGAGGCTCTCGACGACGGACGGCCCGACATCCCGGACGAGCACCTCCCGCTGGCCCGGCTGCTCGCCGCGACGATCCACTCCGTGCCGCTCTACGGCAGCCGCATCACGCCCTACACCGACGGCAAGTCGAAGATGGAGGCGCTGCTTGCGGAGATCGCCCGGGCGAAGCACCACATCCACATCCAGTATTACATCTTCTGCGACGACACGACGGGCTGCCGCCTGCGCGACGCGCTGGTCGCGAAAGCCCGGCAAGGGGTCGAGGTGCGCATCCTCTACGACGACGTGGGGTGCAGCGGCGTGAAAAAGTCCTTTTTCGAGGGGATGCGCCGCGAGGGAATCGAGGCGTTCGCGTTCCTGCACGTCAAGTTCCCGCTTTTCACCAGCAAGGTCAACTACCGCAACCACCGCAAAATAGCCGTCATCGACGGCTGCGTCGGCTTCATCGGCGGCATGAACATCGCCGACCGCTACGTCCGCGGCACGGAGTGGGGATCGTGGCGCGACACCCACTTCCGGATCGAGGGCAGCGGCGCGGCGGGGTTGCAGGCGTCGTTCCTGAGCGACTGGTCGGCGACCACGAAGCGGCACATCGCAGGCGCGGAGTACTACCCCGCGGCGGAACGCCATACGGACGACATCCTGCAGATCGTGCCGAGCGGACCGTTCGGCAAGTGGCGGGCACTGTTGCAGGCCGACAGTTACGCCGTCTCGAACGCCCGGAAGCGAATCTGGATACAGACCCCCTACTACCTCCCGTCCGACGTGCTGAACTCGGCCCTGCAAGTGGCGGCGCTGGCCGGCATCGACGTAAGGCTGATGCTCCCGGCGCGCTCCGACTCGAAGGTCGTGGACCTGGCGTCGCACTCCTATCTCGACGACATGATGAAGGCCGGGGTGAAGATTCTCTTCTACAAACCCGGCTTCCTACACTCCAAACTGCTGATCATCGACGACTCCCTGACCGTCATCGGCTCGGCGAACATGGATTTCCGCAGCTTCGAACACAATTTCGAGGTCAACGCCTTTGTCTACGACAGAGAGTTCACGGCCCGCATGGCTGGGGTATTCGAAGACGACGCCTCGCGCTGTCATGCCCTGACGCCCGGAGAATGGTTCAACCGCCCGCGGCCGCGCCGCTGGGCGGAGTCGCTGATGCGGGTGTTCTCGCCGCTGCTGTAATCCCGCCTAAAAGGCGGAGGGGGGGGTGATTTTAGACCGGCAAGTTTTGTGCATCGTAAGACGCGGGGCGGACGGGTAGTACCGACGTACGTCCCGTTCGCCCCGCGTGAGGGATGTGCGGAAATTGCCGCATAAAATCGAACCCTAAATGTCGACGATGCCGTTGCGGATGGCATAGACCACCAGCGACGCGGTGTTCTTGCAGCCGGTTTTTTCGAGGATGTTGGCGCGGTGCTTGTCGACCGTGCGCTTCGAGATGAAAAGTTCGTCGGCGATCTCCTGATTCGACAGCCCCCGGCAGACGGCCACCAGGATTTCACGTTCGCGCGACGACAGCTGTTCGTCCGCGGCGTCTTCCCGCGTGCGCATGCGTCCCGTGAGCGACGAAAGCAGCTGCGGCGAAAAATAGCTGCCGCCCGCCGCCACCGTCTCGACAGCCTCGATCACGTCGCCGATGTCGGAATCCTTCAGCAAAAAGCCCCGCGCTCCGGCTTCGACCATGCGCGAATAGTAACTCTCCTCGCCGAACATCGAGAGCGTGATGATTTTGAGATCGGGACGCTGCGCCAGCGCCCGCTCGGTCGTCTGCGCCCCGTCCAGCCCCGGCATGGCGAAATCCATGAACACGACATCGGCGGCGACGCCGCCGAGCATCGCCAGAAACTCCTCGCCGCTGGCCGCCTCGCCGACCACGCGGCACGCCGCACAGCGTTCGAGCAGCCCCCGCAGGCCGTTGCGGAAAAGCGAATGGTCGTCGACCAGGATGATCTTGTACGGTTCCATTATCGGCGACGGCGTTTGCGGTTGTGGTTGCGGTTCAGCGGCGCAGGCTCCTCCTGCGTATTGACGCGGATGGCGGCGCGCATGCCCTTGCCCTTGGCCGAGGCGATGTCGAACGTGCCGCCCAGCGAGTTGATGCGCGACGCGATGTTCGAAAGCCCCATGCCGCAGTCCATCATCGCCTGCGGATTGAACCCGCGGCCGTTGTCGGTATAGTCGAGCGTCAGCTCCGAGCCGTTCTGCGACAGCGAAAGGTTGATCGCCGAGCAGGCGGCGTGCTTGAGCGAGTTGTTGATCAGTTCGCAGATCACGCGGTAGAGAATCACCTCGATGTCGGTGTCGTAACGTTCCGAACGGAGGTTCGTCGTGAAACGGATCTTCACGTCGTGCATCGCAGCGCTCTTGTCGATGAAGTTCTGCACGCCCCGCGCCAGCCCGAAGTCGTTGAGCACGTGGGGCGAAAGGTTATTCGAAATCTCGCGCAGCGAGCGGATCGCCTCGTCGATCACATAGGTCGTATTGTCGATGATCTCGCGCTGCTCGGCGTCGTGCTCCTCACGCGCGAGGGCCGTAAGCGACATTTTGGCCGAAGAGAGCAGCGGCCCGAGACCGTCGTGCAGCTCCTTCGAGAAACGCGACCGGGCCTTCTCCTCGGTGCGGAGCACGGCCGTGAGGATACGCTTGTTGAGCAGCGACCGCTGACGGTTCAGACGGTTGATGTATTTGAACAGCTTGTGGGCGTACATCACGCCGATCGACAGGCAGACCGAAATCACGATCCCCAGATAACCGAACCACCAGCGGGGAATGACCTCGAAGCCCGATACGAGAAGCAGCTGGATGAGGCGTTCGACCGACAGCAGCGAAAAGCCCACGATGAAAAGAATCCACACCGAATTGTATTTGGTGGTGCGCACCAACCGCAGGGCATAGCCCGTGGCGACGCATTGGATGACGATGGCTATGACTAACAGGATCTTGATCAGCATAGGCGGACATTTTTTGACAAAAATAATTAAAAATTAAGAATTAAGCATTAAAAATGCCGCCTTCGGACTGCTCTCCGCCGATTTTCCGGTCCGGCGCCCCTCTCCGGTCACTTCAAGACCTTCGTCAGATTCTTCAGCTGGCGGTAATCCGTCAGATCGACCTGCACGGGAACCACCGCCACGTACTTGTTGGCCAGCGCCCATTCGTCGGTGTCGGTGGCTTCAGGCTCGCCGTTGACGAATTCGCCCGTGAGCCAGAAATACTCCCGGCCCCGGGGGTCTTCGTGGCGGTAGAACTCTTCGCGCCAGAAACCGCGGTTCTGGCGGCAGAGTTTCATTCCCTTGAGTTCCCCGACGCTGCCGACCGGAACGTTCACGTTCAGGCACAGCGGCAGTTCGACCTCCGCGGCGAAGATGTCGCCGACGATCCGCCGGCCGTAGACCACCGCAGCGGCGAAATCGGCGTCGGCCCCGTGGTCGTCGAGCGACAGCCCGACAGCCGGACAGCCGTAGAAGCTGCCTTCGATGGCGGCGCCCATCGTCCCGGAGTAGAGGACGTTGACGGCCGAGTTGGAGCCGTGGTTCACGCCCGAGATCACCATGTCCACGCGCTCGTCGCGCAGCAGGTAGTCGAAGGCCATTTTGACGCAGTCAACCGGCGTTCCCGAAAACGCGTAAACCGCGACGCCCTCCTCCTCGCGGATGCGGCGCAGGTAAAGCGGATTGTACATCGTGATGGCCTGGCTCATGCCGCTCTGCGTCGTCTCGGGAGCCACGACCACCACGCGGCCGAAGGCCCGGGCGACCTCTATGGCGGCCTCCATGCCTTTCGAATCGTATCCGTCGTCGTTGGTTACGAGTATCAGTCTTTCATTCATCTTTCAAATCGTTTTCCCGCAAAGATACGAATAATATCGCGCTTTTTTCATGCAATAGTTGCACCGTTCGGAAAATTCTTCCTATATTTGCAGTCCCTTTCGGGCGTATATCAACCTCTTCCATTGGGCGCTACGGCAGATGCGGACGGGTACGGCGGGCGGAAAGCGAATGCTTCAGACGCAGCCAAACCAATTCGCGGGATTACAGGCAAAGGACCTGTATGGTAGCCCCGGCGCAGCGGGAATGTCGAATGCGAAACACAAAAATTGTTGCAACAATGAACAAAGACGCAATCATCAAGCTCGTCAACGAGCAGATGTGGCCCAAGACGGACGCCGACGTGCCGTCGTTCAAGGCCGGTGACACGATCACCGTCTCCTACAAGATCGTCGAGGGAAACAAGGAGCGCGTGCAGAGCTTCCGCGGTGTGGTTATCCAGATCAAAGGCTCGGGCAAGACCAAGATGTTCACGATCCGCAAGATTTCGAACGGCGTGGGCGTGGAGCGTATCTTCCCCCTCTACTCGCCTCACATCGACAAGATCGAGGTCAACAAGATCGGTGTCGTACGCCGCGCACGCATCTACTACCTGCGCGACCTGACCGGCAAGAAGGCCCGCATCAAGGAGAAGCGCATGACCCGCACGGAGAAGAAATAATCCCGCGGTCGGAAAGAGAAAACAGGATGTCTGAAAAGGCATCCTGTTTTTTTGCATCCGAAAGAAGCGCGGAACCGACCGGAGACGTCAGAGAACGATGCCGCCGGTCTTTTCAGCGCATCGTATTCAGCCTGGAGCCGGGCCAAAGCCGCCTCGTTGCAGCGTTCGACCAGACCGTGCAGGGCTGCGACCTCCTCCGGAGCGAGTCCCAGGCTGGCGACGATTTCGGGCGTCAGCCGGGATGGTTCTGTAAGGGGCAGAACGAAAACTCCAAAAGGGATAAAAGAGATGAAACGATTGTAAAGTAGATAGTTAGGATAGAACGGCCAAATTTTAGCTGCGTAATTTACCGTAATTTCAGTGCAGGAATTTCAAGGCGAAACGCCCCAATTCAATGCGTAACCGCAATATTCAGTGGTAATTCACCACAAAGACGAGCCCGCACGACCATTTAAACGTGGTTTGTGCGGGCTTTATAGTATAATGACCGATCTGTCCCCTATTTGAGCGAGTTCAGACGCAGCGACGCCTTGATAAAAGCAAGCGCCCGGATGCGGTTGATGTGTATCTCCATCGGTTTGTGGTGCTCGTTATAGCTGACCAGCACGATGTGATCAGGTATATCGGATTTTTGCAGGTATTTCACCGAAACGTACTCGTCTCCGTCAATGTCGAACGAAATCAGATACATTTCACCCCATATAATGCTGTGCATGATGTCATGTACCTGCTTGTAAAACACGATGTCTCCGCTTTTCAGCAGCGGGTACATCGAATCCCCTACGATACGCAGTCCTCCGTCGCATTTGGGGATCAGTGTCGTCTCCATGACCCGACGATCGACTGGCTGTATTGGTCTGCAAACAGCGGAACAAGACCAGCGACGGCCTCCATGTCATATATAGGTATCTGCTGGCGGTCAATCAAACGATCGGTTCGCAACTTGAAAACCTTATCTACGGTAACATCGGTGACATTCTTCTCGAAAGTTTTTTCACCTTTCGGGTATTCGGGATTTGACCGGGATTTTTGGAGTTTTGGTAAGCAAAATTTCTCCTTCTCCAGTCAACAGCCAAATAGGATTTACATCGTTATAATATGAGAGAAATCTCAATAGATTTTCTTCGGAGATACCATTAGGTATCTGCTGACGATCAATCAGGCGATCGGTTCGCAGTTTGAAAACCTTATCTACAGCAACATCGGCGACATTCTTCTCGAAACTCTCTTCGCCTGTCGGGTATTCAGTAAAAGGTGACGTTTTTTGGAGTTTTGGTAAGCAAAATTTCTCCCCGACCTGTTAGCAACCAATCTGCATTCAACGAATGCTATCTACGCCTTTCGGGTATTCTGTATTTGATAAGGAATTTTGGTAAGTAAAATTTCTCCTTAAAGCATGGCGTTTTTGGGAGTTTTCGTTTGCCATGCTCTTTGCTATGTTTTGAAAACATGGCGTTTTTCGGAGTTTTGGTATTGTTTTTTGGTGATTCGATAGTCTGTATTTGTAGGCGCTTTTTGGAGTTTTCGTTTGCCTACATTTAGGCCTACAATTTTGCCTACGTTTAAATTGTAGGCGTTTTTTGGAGTTTTGGTATTGATTTTTTGCTGGCTGATATTCTGTATTTGACCACGTTTTTCGGAATTTTCGTTTGTGGTCAAAATAGTGGCCCTTTTCATTGACCACGTTTTCCGGAGTTTTGGAATAGAAAATAATACCGCCCGCCGAAATGATCGACGGGCGGCAACTGTTCGGGTTTCGCAGTCTTCAGGGAACAGGTCAGGACACCTTTCTAACCCGGTGCTGCGCGGGTGTTCTGCGTGCCCTGCGGGGGTTCTTCATCCTCTCGGCCTTTCGCGCTTCCATATCCGCCCTGCGTTCGGCTTTTAACCGCTTGATATAAGCGCTATAATCAGGGTCCCGGCGCAACCAGGACAGATATGTGATATATCCGACATGAAACATATCATAAATATAATTGTTCCATACCCACCGATGATTCCGATCCTGCCGCCCCGGTTCATAGTGCGCTTTTGTCACCTCTACGGCCTGTTTTATCTTTTCGAGGTAGTTCTTATTGTTGTATGCCATAATACACGAAATTTAGCGGGTTTAAAGGCCCTTTAAACGGATGCGCTGACAATCGCGCCGATGCCCTTGCCGCGGATCGGTAATGCTACGAACCGTTTGTCGAAACCTACGATCGTCACACGCTCTTTGGGGTCGTTCTCCGTGGCGTACATGTGAATATCTCCGTCGGCTTTCATCACCTCCTTTGCGTAGAACGCGAACGAGGCGAACCTGTCTCCCTCGGCCGCTGCCGCTCCGAATGCGACCTTTTTCAGCACGCCGTCCATCATGCGGTACGTCGGCATGCGCGAGAAAGCGTAACAGCCGAACCCGGCGAATTTCAGCGGCTCGCCGTCTTTGATGCTCGTCAGATCCTTGAAGAGTTTGAGGTCTTCGAGCAGCAGGTCGGAAACGTGCTTCGGATGCAACACGAGATAACGTTCATCGAGCGGTACGTCCACATCGTCGAAACGCTCTTTCAGCGCGAGGATGTCCGCAAACCGCAACCGCTTGCGGCCCGTGATGCTTTCGCCCGTCGTGATAATTACGGGAGTGTTTTCGGTATCTTCCGCCGGGGCATAAGCGTGCGCGGCTTTCGTCGCCACACTTGCCCGGAGCGTCGAACGGTGCTGGCCGATAACGCTTTCGAGTTTGTCGTAGCTGTACTCCAGCGCTTCGGGGCGGCGGACGATGGTGTTTTCGGTCTCGAACTTGTCGAGCCGGATTTCGTTGTCCTCGTCATCACGCCCGATCACCGAGATAGGATAGGTCGTATTATTGACCAAAACCTTCGGGTCGATACCCGCCGACGCGATGTGCAGGCGGTTGTGATCCACGAACTGCGAATAGTCCGTCGCCTTTTGCAGGAAACTGTCGTCGGGGTAGAAACCCTCTTTTACCTGGTCTATCCAGACCTCTCTGTTTAATGCCATAAATATTGTATTTGTAATTGATTGTTCGTTACTTGTTTTTACGTTCGCGGGCAAGCAACCGCTCGTATTGGTCGGGATGTTGTGCCAGATACTCGGGGTTATGTTTGCGGTAATAGGCCAGGTTATGATACGGTTCCTGTTCTTCCCCGTATTCTTTCTCCCGCAGGCGGGCGTATAACTCCGGATCATCGCTCAATGCCTGCGGATCGTATTTGCGGTATTCTTTCAGTCCCCAGTTGGCCCGGTTGGTCATGTCGTTGCGGTTCGGGCCGAAGAAAGCCGCAAACGACACCTTTTCGGGCATGACTTCGAGGACCTCCTTCAGAGCCTTGACACCCAACTGTTTGCCGATATGCTCGAATACACACGGTCAGGCATACCGAATTTACCGAGGTTGACGGCTTGTTTCAACTCTTTGTCTATATCCACCGCCGCGGCCTGCTCCTTGTCCTGCATGAACTTGCGGAATGCCGATTTGTCGGTCCGTGCCATGTGTTTCAGGAGCATGAGCTGCGACGATTCGACATACCCCAGCCGCAGGGCCTTTTCCGTGTCGGGTTCCGCCGGGCCTGCATTACCGGATAGGGCTGTTACGGTTTCTATGATCTCCCCATCCGTCGCTGTTGCAGGCAGTTTCAGCACCTCGATCAGTTGCGTACGCAGGTCTTTGTCCCCGTCTGCCGATTCTTTAAGGCTCAATACGATAAGCCCCCTTTTGTCGAACAGTTTGACGGCGTTCCGATTGGACGGGATATCGACGATCGACACCTCGGTCAGTTCGCAGTCCGTTACGGTGTCTACGCCGTCGATCCTCTCGTAATTGAGAACAGACAGGCCGATAGACGCCGAGCGCAGAAAGCCGCCGTCTACACGCTCTTTAACCTCTTTTCCGAGCGGGTTATTTTCGTCGAATACGGCGTCGGCAATCAATTGCGAACCCTCGGTCCGGATGTTGTCCCAGCGGCCTATAACGCCTTTTTCCCGTGCGTGCATGTAGAGCATCACGGGATTCTTTTTAAAACGTTCCGTGCGGATGCCCTTTGTCTGAATAACAAAGCCGTCCGCATTGACGCTTTCGTCGGAGATGATAAATGTGTATGTCATGTAAAAGTATTTGGATAGCACAAATATCCTTCATATATGCGCCATGGCAAAAAATTGTTTATAACCTATATACAAATTATTTTCAACCCTTGGCAATCCGATTTTTTGATAAACTTTGTATTTTATTCCGTCTCTTTTACTATATTTGCATATCCTAAATCTTATAAGTCATGCCTTTTGCAAAAACAAATCACAGAATTATAGCCACTTATGGTGTGGGTAGTGGAAACGCCCCAGCGCTTTCTTATAAGAGCGTAGGACACCTTAGAGTGGCTTTTTTTCATTTCCTAAATCTTATAAGCTATGTTTACCTATCAACGAGATGCCGCACAAGTTGCGCAGTTTGCTAATCAGTACAATTTCGACGAACTGGTCGCATGTCTAACCGACTACCTCGATCCGAAAGCGGCCGCTAAACATTTAAAACTGATTTATTTCACACTTACAGAGTATATTTTGAGCGACACTGAAAATATGGGCCGTTCGGATGTCGCGGAAGCTATGGTTACTCTGCGGTGGTTGCACGAAGCGATAGAAACAATGACAAATGGCGATGACCGTGCTATTAAAATTGTTCCTTACCATATTCCCGTTGTAAAATGGTGTGACTAACCCCAATTTATTGCAAGTATAACGAACTTGCAATGACATTCCAAACAAAGACCCTTTAAACCGAGTTTAAAGGGTCTTTTATTTTTGCCACTTTTTTGTCGATATTTCAAGGCTGAACTTTGAAATTTCCTGTTTTTGGACTGGAATTTTCGAAATGCCCGATATAGTTCCGCCCCACCGTGATGAACGGAGCGGAAAGCGTTCCGGCGCTTTTGACCGCAAAGATGCCGGCTGGCGCTCGAACGAGTGCGGCGCGGACGGGCAGTACCGGAGTACGTCCCATTCGCGCCGCACGAGAGCAAGAGCAAAAACGCCCTCTAAAATCGGGAATTAATCCTCTACGGGAATATCCTTGTTGACATTCTTCGAACCTACGAGCGCATAGAAGAGCATGTAGGCCAGACCGGCGATGATCACCCAGTAGCTCGACAGGTAGTTGGAGATGTCGGCCACATAGCCCTGGATCAGCGGAAGGATACCGCCGCCGCAAACCATCACCATGAAGATACCCGAGCCCATGGAGGTGTATTTGCCGAGTCCCTCGACGGCGAGGTTGAAGATGCCGCCCCACATCACCGACGTGCAGAGACCGCACAGCGTGAGGAACATGACGCCGATGGGAACCTCGATCATGGCGAAGCCCGTACCCGTGAACACCGGCATGCGGCCCATCGTGTCGATCGGAGCGAAGATGCCCAGCAGCACGAAGACCAGCGCCACGACGGAAACCGCCGTCAGCTGCGCCTTACTCGAGACCTTGCCGCCGATGACGCCGCCGATCAGACGGCCGCACATCATCAGGAACCAGTAAGTGCCCACGAGCGAACCGGCCGCAGCAGCAGCCATTCCGATACCGGGGGTCGCCGCGTCGGGCGTGGAGGTCAGGAACAGGTTCATAAAGTTGGGAATGCCCACCTCGACACCTACATAGATAAAGATAGCCACCGTACCCAGCACGAAGTGACGGAACGACATGGCGCTGTGCTTGTCCTTCTTCTCGCTCTTGGCGTCCTGGATCGCGAAGGGTTCGGGAATGCGGACCGCCGCCAGCACGAAGAACACCACGGCGAAGATGCCCATGGCGATCCACAGCGCGGGAGCCGCGTCGCTGATCGTCGCATTGGCCGCGTTACCCATCAGGTAACCCACGAGGATCGGAACGATGGTCGCCGAAATCGAGTTGAGCGAGCCGCCGAACTGGATCAGCTGGTTACCCTTCTTGCCGCCGCCGCCCAGCGTGTTGAGCATCGGGTTCACGACCGTGTTCAGCATACACATCGAGAAGCCCGAAACGAAAGCGCCGATCAGATAGACCGGGAAGCTGCCCGCAATGCCCGAAAGGTACTGGATGCCCACGCCGACGAAACCGACGGCCACGGCGGCAAGCGCCGTCTTCTTATAGCCGATGCGCTTGAGCATCATGCCCGCCGGAATGCCCATCACGGCATAGGCGATGAAGTTGGCGAAGTTGCCCAGCTGGGACATCCAGTTCGCCACGGCGAACTGATTCTTCACGATGACGCCCAGCGGATTCGAAAGTCCCGTCACGAAGGAGATCATTGCAAAGAGCAAGAACATCATGACGATGGGCAAGGTGTAATTTTTCTTTTGTTCCATAAAATCTATCAATGTTTAGGTTAATAAGTTTCGGGGGGGGGTCATCGGTCCCGTTCGGCGATGTAGGCGCAGAGGTTGACCAGCGCCGAACGGTATTCGGAATCGGGATAGTCGGAGAGCATCTCCACGGCGCGGGCGATGTAGCCCTGCATCACCTCGGCGGCGAAAGAGAGGCCGCCCTCGTTCTCGACCGTGGAGCGCAGGTACTCGACCTCCTCGTCGCTCTCGTGACAGCGGGAGAGCCGTTCGAGCAGCTCCCTGCGGCGGGAATCCGAAGCGCGGTCGAGCACAGACAGCAGCGGCAGGGTGATTTTCCCTTCGCGCAGGTCGTTGTTGGCGGGTTTGCCCGTGTGGGCCGTCGGGGTATAGTCGAGAATGTCGTCCTGAATCTGGAAGGCCATGCCCACGGCTTCGCCGAAACGCCGCATCGTGGCCACCCGGTCGCGCGTGGCGCCCACGGCCAGCGCCCCGGCCGACGCGCTGACGCCCAGAAGGCTCGCGGTTTTCTTATAGATGATGTCAAGATAGGCCTGGCGGGTCATCGTGCTGTTGGCGGCGCACTCGTCCTGCAGGACCTCGCCCTCGCACAGCGCGGCCATCGACCCGCAGACGTGCGTAACGAGGTCGAACTGCCCGCTCTGCAAGCCTATGTTCATGTTTTTGGCAAGGATGTAATCACCCAGGATCACGGCTTTGTGCGACTGCCAGCGGGCGTTGGCCGAAGGCTTGCCGCGGCGCATGTCGGCCTCGTCGATCACGTCGTCGTGGATCAGCGACGCGACGTGGATCATTTCGACCAGCATGGCGGCCAGACAGGCCCTGCGGCCCGCGGCAGCCCCTTTTACCGGGGCGTTCATCGCCGCCGAAAGCATGACGAGCATGGGACGGATGCCTTTGCCGCGCGCCGAAAGGGCGTAACGCAGCATATCGGAGAGCAGCTCCCCCTCGGCCGTGAACTGGCGGTCTACGAATTCGTCGAGGGCCTCCAGTTCCGCAGTCACGGGTTTGCGGATGTCATCGAGTGTAATCATATCCGCAAAGATAATGTTTTTTTGAAATAAGTAGCGCGATTTTGAAAGTTAATCGTCGTTAGAACGCGTTTTGGCGAAGGGTAGGTCTTTCACCTTGTTTCACTTTGTGCCGAATTTTTAACCCTAATTTTAACCCTTGTTGTTTTTGAAGAGCTTTTTTGGAATGTCTTTGCCGGTCTGATTTCTTCCGGTGAATTTCTTGTTAAAATGGTTTGTTGCCGAATCTCGGTTGGATGACGATTGGAGGACGTTGTAAAATTTTTCGAGAATTTTTACCGAAAGAACTCTTTGTCAATCAGCATTTTGAACCTAAATTAGTCCTTGCGGGAAAAATTTCCTCGATTTTTTTCGGGGCCTACTTAATACTCACCAGTATTGTAGGGAAAGATTGTAAACTAATATCGAATTATATGAAAAAAACGATTAGACCTATTCTGCGTGATGACCTTTCGAGGAAAGGTTTGGAAAAACGTATCGACCTGCGTGTATATCTCGACGGCCGCCAAACGAAATTTGCGACTCCCTATTCGATTGCCCCGGCTTGCTGGGATAAGAAATCCGGACGTGTTGTCGGAAACTGCCCCGAAAAAAGCGTAATTAACAGCTATCTGAACGGGAAGGAAACCGAATACGAACGCTATCTGTTCCAGTGCGAGATGTTGGGTGAAACCGTGGACCTGGAGCGAATCCGGGAAATCCTTACTGGAAAGTCGAGGACGGCTCCGAGTGAAAAGACGAACGCCACCCTCGATGAAATCTTCGATGCTTATGTAGATAAACTGCGGACGGATAACCGCTGCGAGCGAACGATTATAGGTATATTGGACCTTAAAAAGGATATGGCGAAATTTTCGAAACGGAGTAAGAAACGGACGATCGACCAGCTCGATATTCTCTTTATTCAGGAGTATAAAAAGTATTTGCGGACGGTCCGCCGGAATGCGGATAATACGATTAATACGAAATTGAACCGCCTGCGTTCGGTGGTGAAATGGGCCGGACGGCTGGGCTATCCGATCGACGATCCGTTCGGGAAGGGATTGAAATTCCTAAACCGCTCGAAACCCCGGACAGTTTTTCTGACGAAGGATGAATACGACGCGTTCCTGCAAAAGGCCCTGCCGGATAAAGGCGATCCGGCGATGAAACTGACACGAGAACTGTTTATTTTCAGTTGTGAAACGGGCTTGCGGTTCAGCGACGTATTGGACCTGAAGTGGACGCACTTGAAAAATATTAAAGGCGTGACCTATATCTCTAAGGTTCAATGCAAGACGAAAGAACTGGTTGAAATTCCGGTGACGTTGAAATGGGCGAAGGTCCTGCTTGCCAAGTACCGGAACGTGTCTACGGGCGAGCATGTTTTTCCGCGTCTATCGAATGGTTGTATAAACCGGAAACTGAAAATGTTGGCTGAGAAAGCCGGAATCGGGAAACGCCTCTCGTTCCACGTCGGTCGGCATACCTTCGCTTCCCACTTGGCGAACGCGGGCACCCCGCTCTATATGGTAGCGAAACTTTTGGGGGATAAAAGCCTCGATATGGTACACCGGGTCTATACGAATACCGAACGAACGGAGCTGATCGAAGCGATGAAAAAACTGGGTGCCTGATAAAAAACGAGAGCTTCCGCCGAGTTTTGGCGGAAGCCGTTTTTATCTTTGTGAAAAACCTTTGAACGATGAATGCCTTGACGAATAACACCGCGACCTTGTTTCGCCGTTATCTGTGGCTCTTGGACGTGATTTACTCCGCGGGCCGTATCACCCTGGATGAAATCCGCGTCCGTTGGCAGCGGAACGAGATGTCGGGCGGCGAGGAACTGCCCCGAAAGACCTTTGAGAACCACCGGAAAGCCGTTGAAGAGTTGTTCGACGTGAATATCGCCTGCGACCGCCGTACGAACGAATACTACGTCGAATGCGGCGACGACCTGGTGCGCGACGATCTGCGACGCTGGCTGTTGGAAACCTTCGCCGTGAACGACCTCTTGGTAAATAGTAAACGCCTGCGCCGACGGATCGCGTTGGAGCCGATCCCTTCGGGCTACGCCTATCTGACTACCGTCCTCCGGGCGATGGAGGAGAACCGATGCTTGGAGATCGTCTACCGCCATACCTACGATGAAAAACGCGAGAAGCGTTACGAAGTCGAGCCTTACGGATTGAAGGCGTTCCGGAGGCGCTGGTACTTGATCGCCAATAGCGTGGAAATGGGTGGAATTTACGCGTTCGCCCTTGACCGGGTACGTGGTATGACCCCGACGGCGAAAGCGGCTGAAATCCCCTCGGATTTCGATTGTGCCGAATTCTATGCCGACGCCTTCGGAATTATCCGTGAACGGGACCGGAAGGCCGAACGAGTCGAAATCCGCGTCTTGGGGAAGCAGGCGAACTACGTCCGGGCCCTGCCCCTGCACCCTACCCAGCGTGAAACCGAGCGGACCGCGGAATATTCGGTGTTCGAATACCGGTTGGCTCCGACCTACGATTTCCGGATGGAACTGCTCTCGAACGGCGCGGACGTGGAGGTGTTGCGCCCCGCATGGTTCCGGGAAGAGGTGAAAAATGTGGTTACTAAAATGATGGATAGATATGAGTGAAAAAATTATTGTAAAATTAAGACGCGATAATATATCTGTTAGTTCGTGTAAGGAAGGAGTGTATCTAACTTTTGATGCGGAAAATGCTCGTCCTATTATCTGTAAATATTCGGAGGTAATAACGATTTTTACGCCTAACCAAATTTATGATGTTGAAGATATAATGCTGATGTTAGGCCCCGTGTTACATTCATTTTTAGAGAAAGCTAAAATATCTACGGGACTACTCCATTGGGAGAGTGCTAATCCGTTTGTTAAGTTGCGTTCTCGTGCTGTAAAAGACTATGTTCTAATATTAAACGAGATACGAAAAATTGCCATTGAAGATGATTTGAAAGCGATTGTAATTTCTCTTGATGATAGGGCTTTCCCAGATTTTCTTTTGAAAAAGGGGGAAGATGAAAAATTCTATTTAGAGG
This sequence comes from Alistipes sp. 56_sp_Nov_56_25, assembly GCF_001915285.1. Lineage (NCBI taxonomy): Bacteria > Pseudomonadati > Bacteroidota > Bacteroidia > Bacteroidales > Rikenellaceae > Alistipes > Alistipes sp. 56_sp_Nov_56_25. Next base: position 28,774 of record NZ_MNQF01000004.1, on the reverse strand, counting down.
TGATGAAAATAGCGAAAGACTTGAATCTAATAATTTTTGTATTATGGTATACGTTTCCTGAGAACGAATGCGATTGGGGAGATAAATTAATATGGATTGAGACACCCATAGGATGCTATAAAACTGAAACGGCCGATTTTTTTGATTGACGATGAATGAATTTTGAAGGGGCTTCGATTTAGGTCGAAGCCTTTTTTGTTGGAAATCCGCGAAATCTTTGTACTTTTGTCTATGACATATTGATAGACGCGAAAGCGTAAGTTTATTCTCTACGGCGAATCTGGAAAATTCTGATGAATACGGGAATAAGCGTTGTTATTCCTATGTCCTTGAAAAAGGGCGTGGGCTGATGCTTATTTTAGTATTCGGGCTATTCCAGAGCCTGCCGTATAGAATAAGCCTTCAGCGCCACGCTTTCTTTATTTGCCTCTTTGACGGTTGAAAAATAATCTGCCCTTGCGCCGGGGGTTGGCGGAAGCGACTGATAATTTTGCCGTAAAGAGTTTTTAACCGAAATAACGGGATATGGAAAAGAGTGGACTTTCGACGAGGGACCGAATGTGCTCCGTGGCGGGTGGTATGGCCGGCCTGCTTGTAGACCGTGAAATTCCGTCGCGGCTGATTCCCTTCCGCGGGGAATTTCCCCTGCTGGATATGATTGAGGCGAGACGGTTTCGGGAGGCGATCCGCTCGACGATGTGGATTGAAGACCTGCCCCCGAAATTCCTGTATGCCGCCGCCGAAGGGAGCCGGATAGCGAGATTGGAGCGGGAATTTCGACACTATCTGTCGAGAAACGGATTAAAGAGCGGCGATTTTGAAAAGTTGGAGGACGCCGAAAAATCGAAATGGTTGCGGTGGTGGATGGAGGCCGATTCCGTCAGCGCCGACGATTTTGTCGTTAAAAAATACCGGGATGAAGCCACCCCGGCCTCGAAATCCCTCGGCGACCCGGCGATGCCGGTTGCTGAAAAGCGGGAAATCTATGACGACCTTGTCGCCCGACGGGCTTATTGGGACGATCTGTGTTTCGAGTTCGGACGGGTTAGCTGGGAGAAAAAGTTGCTGAACCTCGCCTTGTATATCCATTATGGCGGGGATTTGGAGGTTGTTTTGGCCCGCTATAAAGAGAACCACCCCGACTATGCCGACCGGATTCCCCACTCGTTGGCGTACTATATCAGCTACCTGCGGACGGGTGAGGCGACCTCCGTGTTGCATTATTTTCTGTTGGAAAGGGTCTGCCTCTCCGAAGGTCAGCTAACGGCCCTGCTTACTGCCGAACTCCGCGAACGGCTGGAAGAGGTGTTTTGCTGGGACGGCGGGACGAATAGCGCGTGGACGATCGGGATCGACTACCGGGGCGAAGAAAAAATGGATGAAATTATCACCACCCTCGATATTGAAAGAGGGCGAGAATATCTTATCTTTGGGAACCTAACTATTAAACCTTTTATTATGGAAACGAAGGAAACCTTGTTAAAAGAAAACCCGTGGCGGGTATTAGCCGAAAAAATCGAGAAGAACGGCTATATGCGATTGGAAAAGTTGAATGCGTATGCCGATGACATCCCGTTTATCGAAGAATTTAATGAGCGAACGAAAAACGAGCCCGAGTATCAGTTGCATACCGAAATATTGCCTTATCCGTTTATCGGCGATGTTCTTGATGCGCGGGTCGTACTGTTAATGTCAAACCCGGGTTATAAGGTGTCGTCGAATATCGAAGCTCATGAAAAGATGAGCGATGAAGAAAAACGCTTCGTCATTCGGGCGCAGACCCAAGCGATGCTACTCGAAGATCGTGCGATTTTTTATTCCGGTCCGGAATATAAGCCGTTTAATGACGAGCAGGATTGGTATTGGGCGAAGAAAACGCGGATAATTCGGGAAGCTGTTCCCGGAGCTGAAACGAAGATAGCGGCGGTTCAGCTAATGGCTTATCATTCCAGGAAATATAAGCCATTTCCGGCGAAAATGGGCTTGCTTCCTTCTCAGGAGTATACGAAACGGCTGGTAAAATATCTGATTGATAAAAATGTTATATTCGTATATGCCCGAAGTAAGGCCCAGTGGCTTGATTTTGTTCCGGAATTGGAGAATGCCACCTGCGTTGAACTGAGTAGTATCCGGAATGCGTGTCTGTCTGAAAAGAATTGTAAAGACGGCGGATTCGAAAAAATTAAAGCCGCGTTAACTGAATAAAATTTGTTTGTGTAGGTTATGTAGACCGCCCCTGACCGGGGCGGTTTTTTGTGTTCTGTAAGTCGGCAAAAATGATCTTTTGACCCTCTTTTGGGGTTGTTTTGAAGCTGTTTTAATGTTAATTAATTGATATATAAATAATTATCTAAAAAAGACCTTCGTATTATCCACCATTATATATTAGGAAATAAAGGGCGAGAAATCGCCCGCTAATTCTGATATAAAGCTATAAATAATTTAAGAATTAAAACGGAGTGTGAGATTATCGTATCTCCGAAGATGCTCCAAACGCTGATTAAAGTGGGGATAGCCCAGAATCGGGATTGGATTATTAATTATCTTACGAAGGCTCTCCTCGGAGCGGAGTTGCTGACTGCGAAAGAGGTTGAAAACTCGATGAAGGTCAGCCGCTCGACGCTCTATCGTTGGGAGAAAAAGGGTTTGATTACGCCTATGCGCTACGGACGTTCTAAGAGATATTGTAAAGACGAACTTTTGAAATTGAAAAAATATGGTCGATAATATTACTTTGAAATGTTGCGATAAGGAAGTCTATCATCACCTATGCTATGGAACCTTCGTTGAAGAATCGAATTGGATAAGCGGCAAACCGTATGACAGATTACTGTTGAATAACGGGAAAAGCGGTACTGACCGCGAGAATCTAAAAATCGAATTTGAGAGGGATTCGATGACGATTTCCGGTAGTATTCGGAAGTGGTACTACGGCGCGTCTTCGTTGGATGATCTGACTAAAACGGATTTGGAGAAGGCTTGGCGAAAGGTGGCCGCGTGGCTTGGTATTTCGTTCGATACGCTGCGAACCTTTGAAATTTCCGAAATCGAAATAGGGCTGAACGTTCCGATTAATATGACATGTACTGAAATGGTACACCGAATCTGGGGATTCACATCGAAACGCTATAAATTGAAGGAATCGAGTTCTGAATGCCGGGAATTCGTTTTGGCATGCCATACTGTTAAAATTTGTAATGGGATCGACGAAATAAATGGAAACGTTCTGATACGACGTAATATCCTGCGGGTTGCGTTTTTGTCGGGTGACGGACGGCGGAGCGTTCTCGACCGATTGAAGGCCGGGACGCTCGGTGAATTATTCGACGGGTATTATATACGGGCTGTAAATTATTTTTGGCGGAGTTGCCGAGAGTTTCTTTTTGATACGCTCGGTCGGCGACCGTCGTTCCGACTTAAACGGGGGAACTTGAAAGAATTGACCGATTTTATCTTGATGCTGGGATTGGCGAGCCTATCCCATACCGAATTGGAAGGCTATGCAGGGCTGTTGTCGAAAGAGGCTCAACGTGATTTTAGAAAGTGGCTGCGAATACACTACGAGCGAGAGAAAGAATATTCATGCCCCGACTATCAGTTTGAATTTTACGAGGCTGTAAAATGGCGTTTGATAGAATTAATTAGAAAGAATAACCTGCAAACGAGTGATTGAATATTCACGAAAAAATGAATCTATAAGAAAATATTATGAAAAATTTAAGCCTTGTAATGGGCCCAGAATTTACTGGGCTTTCGCGAGATTAACGGGGTCGATTTGGGGCCGTTTTAGGGTCGTAGCGGCGTGAGGGGAATATTGGGGATGTTATTTGCGTATCTTTGTAAAAATGAAAAACGTCTGCTTATGGTAGATAATTTAACGATAATGTTGGAAAAGTTTTCGGGAAATTTCGAGAACTGCGAAATCGTGAAAGTGTTCGAGAATATTGGTATTTACCGACTGAAAGGCCTCTCCCGTATCGCGCCTCACCCACTCCGGCTGATCTACATAAGGAGGACCGGAAGGCTTTATATTGTAAATAGCCTCCGTAAATGGTACTGCGGAAGAACCTCGTTGCTCGATCTGACCTCCGAAGCCCTTGTCCATGCCTTGAAGAGGTTGGCGGCCGATCTGAATATCTCCTACGAGGAATTGGGCCGGGGCCGTGTTACCCAGGTAGAGGTCGGACTGAACCTGCGGACGCGAATCCCGTGCCGTCGGCTGATCCGCCTGATGGCAGGTTATAAGATCCGTTCGAGAAATGCCTTTAAGGATGAAACCGTCTATTTCGGTGACCGGAGCTATAAGAAAGTTATGATCTATGATAAAACGGCCGAGATCGTCGCTAAAACGCCGCTGCGGAACCGGGCCCGACAGGGTGAGGTCTTCGATATTCTCGCCCGTCATGGCTACTATTTTCCCCGCTACGAATTTAAGTTAGCCGACCGGCAGGCCCTCGCGCTGAATAGGCTCGATATTCACTCCGTGGCCGACCTTGTAGCCAGCTACGGCGATCTCTATCTGTTCCTCGCCCGGGAAGCCCGGAATTTCGTGCTGTTCGAACGGATCGAAATAACGGATGAAATGACCCCGAAAGAACGCGAGATCGCCGAGGGACTGAACGAATACGGATATACCGAATATCTTGCGAAGCGGCGGGCGGCTTGTAGCTCCGCCACGCGTAAAGGCTTGAAGTCGGCCCGCTGTAAAGTACGGAGGGAATTGGTAAGCGTTATTGACCGATACGACGCCGGGAACTACGGAAGCCGTCAATTTCGGATAGACCTCGGGCGGAACCTCGTAAGAATAAGTAAGCGTGACCCGGCGCTGAACCTCCCCCAAACCCTCCGGGAACTGTTTATAGGGCGGTCGCGGCGGCCTCTTTGATAATAATAAGGGGAATAAGTAATCTATGTAATAGCTATAATGCTCTGATAGGATAAAGGGGAATATAGTAACGTGAAACTGCGTGAACGGTGTATCTGCGCCTCTTGATGATCTCGTCCTTGTCTAATAGGAGAACCTTCGAATATTATTTCGAGCCGCGCCCCGTCAGGCTCCTCGACGTTCTATAATACGCGCCCTCGGCCAGCGTTTCCGGCGTTCTCCGCCGTGCTGTTGTAGATGCCGATTTCTACGCGCCTGCTGCCTCGAAGGAGTATTTACCCGTCCGAAGGAAACGCCTCTTGAAAATCGCTGTTTTCGGTCTTGTAGGCGAAGCTCCTAATTATTAGCGCTCGGAGGTCTTAGACGGGGTTTTGTATTGGCGAAATACCTAAATACGAAAGTATATTATTTCGAGCCGCGGCGCGGTGTGTTGTTGGAGATTGACCGTTATCTGCCAGCCTGCCTATGCCTACGTTTGGCGCGACGTTGCGGCGTAAAAACGGGAAACTCTTGGAGAGGTCGATTTTAGGTCTTGTAAGCCTCCGGCGAACTACTTGTCCGGTCGAATATGGAAACGCTTGGAGATCGTCCCTTTTGTCGTTGTATGAACGGGCTGTCGCTGACGTGGAGGAACGACGGGTGCTAAAAAGGGTGTTGCTCTATTGGAATTGATGGCTGTAATAGCGAGTTCTCCGTTGGCGCGTTTGTTACGGCGGTGTACTATTGAAGCCTACCCAGCGATCCGGTCGAATAGCGGGTATAATAGTGCACTATTGAAGATGTGATTTATTATTTACTATTCGTGTATTGAAATGATTGTTAGAGAGTTTGGATTGTTGAAAATAACCGGGTTTTAACCCTGATTTTAACCCTCGTAATTTTTGCGCTCTCGTAAACGACTTAAAGTGAGGTCGTAAATCGCTTCCGATTATATTAGCAAAGATAGTCATTTTTCGCAATGAAGACACGGACTGTCAATGTTTTTTCGTACCTTTGGCAATCGGTTAAGACACGCTGGAATGGATTTTTCGAACACTATAAGATCAAAACTGCTGCCGGCTCTGGCGGCCTTCGCACTCTTTTTCGTGGTGAGCGCCGCCTATTTCGCCCCGCAGTTCCGGGGCGAAGCGCTGCCCCAGCACGACGTCATCCAATACGAAGGCATGGCCAAGGATATCAGCGACATGCGCGCCGCGACGGGCGAAGACCCGCAGTGGACGGGCGGCATGTTCGGCGGCATGCCGGCCTACCTGATCAACGTGGCCTATCCGGCCCAGCTGGTGAAGCGGACCGTCGGACAGGTGGTGAAGATCATCGACACGCCCGCCGGATTCCTGTTTTTCGCCATGGTCTCGATGTGGCTCATGCTGCTGATCGTCGGGATCAACCCGTGGGTGGGCATCGTCGCGGCGCTGGCCTACGGGCTTTCGACCTACTTCCTGCTGATCATCGGCGCGGGGCACGTCACGAAAATGTGGGCGCTGGTCTACGCTCCGCTGATGATGAGCGGCGCGTGGATGACCCTGCGGGGTAACGTCTGGTGCGGCGCGGCGCTCACGGGGCTTGCGGCGTCGCTCGAAATCGGCGCCAACCACCCGCAGATCACCTATTATTTCCTCGTGGCGATGGCCGCATTCTGGATCAGCGAAGGAATCCTTTCTTTCAGGGAGGGACGCCTGCGCGATTTTTCCCTGCGCACCGCGGCGCTCGTCGCGGCGGGCATCCTGGCCGTAGGATCGAATTTCTCACCCCTGTGGTACACGGCCCGCCACTCGAAGGAGACCATCCGCGGCGGATCGGAGCTTGCCGCGACGGCCGAAACCTCGAAAAACGGCCTCGCACTCGACTATGCGACGGCGTGGAGCTACGGCAAGGCCGAGACCCTCAACCTGCTCGTACCCGACTTCATGGGCCGCGAATCGGGCACGACCTTCCCGGCCGACGGACAGACGGCGGCCGTGCTGAACGACTACGGTCTGCGCGGCGCGGCGCAGCAGCTCTCGGCCTACTGGGGCACGCAGCCCTACACGGGCGGCCCGACCTATCTGGGCGCCGCGGCGGTGTTCCTCGCCGCGCTGGGCATCGCGCTGGCCCGGGGGCGCAACAAATGGTGGATCATCGCCGCATGCGTCGTGATGATTCTGCTGGCCTGGGGCCGCAACCTGATGGGATTCACCGAATTCGCGTTCAAATACCTGCCCGGATACAATAAATTCCGCACCGTCTCGATGACGCTCGTCGTCGTGCAATGGGCCGTGCCGCTGCTGGGGGCATTGGCCCTGATGCGGCTCTGGAAGGGGGAGATTCCCCGCGAACGGCTGCTGCGCGCGCTGGCATGGGCTGCGGGAATCACCGGGGGAGCGTGCCTGCTGCTGGCCGTCGCCGGAGGTTCGCTCTTCGACTTCGGACGCGCCGAAAGCGCGGACTATATGACCGATACGTTCCGTCACATCTTCGAAAGCAACAACATGCGGTCGTACATCGACCGCGGAATGGACATCGAATGGGCCGAAGCGACGGCCGACGCGATGGCCGCCGACCGCGCGGCGATGATGCGGGCCGACGCATGGCGTTCGCTCGTGATGATCCTGCTGGCGGCGGGCGGCGTGGCGCTGTTCGCCCTGCGCCGGATCAACCGATACGTACTGACGGGCCTGCTCGCGGGCGTGATGCTGCTGGACCTCGTGCCGGTCGACCTGCGGTTCCTCTCGTCGGAGAATTTCGTCTCGCCGCGCCGCAACCAGGTGACGGCCTCGGCGGCCGACAAGGCGATCATGCAGGACAAGGACCCGGGCTACCGGGTGCTGAACCTCACGGTCAGCCCCTTCAACGACGCCACGACCTCCTATTTCCACCGCTCGGTGGGCGGTTACCACGGGGCGAAGCTGGCCCGCTACCAGGATCTGATCGACCGTTACCTTTCCAACGCCGACGACGGAGTGCTCGACATGCTCAACACGCGCTACCTGATCGTTCCGGGCAAGGAGGGGCAGCCCGAAGCGCAGCGCCGCACGACGGCCTTCGGAGCGGCGTGGTTCGTCGACAGCGTCATCTACGCCCCCTCGGCGCAGGCGGAAATCGACCTGCTGGGCAAGACGGACCTCCGCACGACAGCGGTGGTGTCGGGGCAGAATCCGGCGAAGAGCGCATCGCGGCCCATGCCCCTCGGCATCTACGCCTCCGCCCGGATCGAGCTCACGGAGTACCGCCCGAACTACCTCAAATACGAATACACGCTCCCCGAAGAGGCGGTGGCGGTGTTCTCGGAGATTTTTTACGACCAGGGCTGGAAGGCCTATGTCGACGGCGAGGAAAGCCCCTACTTCCGGGCCGACTACGTCCTGCGGGCGATGACGCTGCCCGCCGGCACGCACACCGTCGAATGGCGGTTCCGCGCACCGGGCTGGACGGCCGTCGAAGGCGTGACGCTCGCGGCGTCGCTCGCGATCCTGCTGGGAGCCGTCGCGGCGCTGGCCTATTGTTTTAGAAAAAGAACGGAAAAAGAGAAATAAAAAGGGCGACCCGCGCAAACCCGTTTATCGTCAGCGTGCGTAAAATTTCGGGTTTCGCGCAGGGGTTGCGGATCGGACACAGCCGGCCTATTTCCGATTCGCGGCACCAAGGGAAGCCCGAAATTTGCCATTATCACGACAAACGCCATGAAAGACGATAAAAGACTGAAGCGAAAGGTCCGCAACTCCTACATCGTGTCGACGGTGAGCATCACGCTCGTGCTGTTCCTGCTGGGATCGGTGGGTTACCTGATGGTCGCGGCGCTGAAGGTCGCCGACACGCTCCAGGAGAGCATCGCCGTCACCGTGGAGTTGAAGAACGGGCTTTCGGAGGCGCAGAAAGAGACCATCAGCAAACGCCTGACCGCCGAGGAGATGGTCGCGACGATCGCCTACTCCGCCAAGGAGGAGAAAGCCGAGGAGGAGGAGTTCCGCAAGATGTTCGGCAGTTCGTTCGAGGAGATCCTGCCGGAGAACCCGCTGCTGGATTCGTTCGAACTCACGCTCACGTCGGCATCCTCCGACAAGGAGCTGCTCGACTCGTTCATCGCCGCCGCCGGACGCATCGAAGGCGTCGACCGCGTGTCGTACCCGGCGCTGATGGCCGAGCGGCTGCACGCCACGGTGAACAAGATACGCCTCGTGCTGCTGCTCTTCGGCGGCGCGCTGCTGGTCATTTCGCTGATCCTGCTGAGCAACACCATCCGGCTGGCGATCTTTTCGAAACGCTACCTGATCAACACGATGAAGCTGGTCGGGGCCACCAAGTGGTTCATCATGCGGCCCTTTCTCGGAAGCAGCCTCACGCAGGGAATCCTGGCCGGCACGGCCGCCTCGGCCTTGTTCGGTCTGGCCGTCTACGGACTGAACGAGGCGGTCCCCGAACTGATGACCATTGCCGAAGCCGGCAAAATCGCCATCATCCTCGGCTCGATGATTGCGGGCGGCATCATCATCTCGGGGCTTTTCACCTTTGCGGCCCTCAACAAATTCATCAACATGAAGTCGAACAAGATATACCTTTATTAAATGAAAAACGAACAGAAGAACGCGCAGGACCCCGTACCGGAAAATCCCCGCATGCCCCTTACGCGGCGCAACTACGTCCTGCTGGCGATCGGTTTCGCGGTCGTCCTCTTGGGCTTCGTCCTGATGGCCGGCGGAGGCAGCGACTCGCCCGACGAATTCAACTACGCGATGTTCTCGTGGAGGCGCATCACGCTGGCCCCGATCCTCGTGATCGGCGGTTTCGTCATCGAGATCTATGCGATCATGCGACGTTACAAGTAATTCCCGGCCCGTTGCGGAACGCCGTCCCGGCGGGGAGACCCGCCCGGCAACGGCCGGCGGACCGGAACAGCCGACAACTCAAGACCCTTTCTAAAAAATAAATGGACACACTGCAAGCTATCCTGCTCGGCATCGTGCAGGGCATCACCGAATTCCTGCCCGTTTCAAGCAGCGGTCATCTCCAGATCGCCAAGGAGGTGCTGGGCGTACAACTCGAAGAAAATCTCACGTTCGACGTGGCGCTCCACGCCGCCACGGTGTTGAGCACGATCGTCGTGCTGTGGAGCGAAGTCTGGCGCCTCCTGAAAGGACTGTTCTCGCGCCGGTTCAACGAAGAGCAGGCCTACGTACTGAAACTCGTCCTCTCGATGATCCCCATCGGCATCGTCGGGTTCCTGCTCAAGGACCGGATCAACGACCTGCTCAACGCACCCTACATCCTCGCCGTCGTGGGCGCGATGCTCCTCGTGACGGCCGCGCTGCTGGCCTTCGCCTACTACGCCAAGCCGCGGCAGAAGGAGACGATCTCCTACCGCGACGCCCTGATCATCGGACTGGCGCAGGCATGCGCCGCCATGCCGGGACTTTCGCGGTCGGGTTCGACCATCGCCACAGGCCTGCTGCTGGGCAACAAGAAAGCCGCCGTGGCGCAGTTCTCGTTCCTGATGGTGCTGGCTCCGATCCTGGGCGAAACCCTGCTCCAGGCGACAAGCGGCGATCTGACCGCCGGTATCGCCGCAGGGCCGCTCATCGCCGGATTCCTCGCATCGTTCATCACGGGATGTCTGGCCTGCAAATTCATGATCGAGGTCGTGAAGCGGGGCAAACTCATCTGGTTCGCCGTCTACTGCACCGTTGCGGGACTGGTGTCGATCACAAGCTATTTCTGCTGATGAAAGAAGCACTGGACCTCCGCGGCATCAATTTCGAGGACGGATACATCGCCGTCGTGGACAAGCCCCTGCGCTGGACCTCGACCGACGTGGTGCGCAAAATCAAATTCGCGCTCCGCAGGCTGGGTTACCGCAAAATCAAGGTCGGACACGCCGGGACGCTCGACCCGCTGGCCACGGGCATCCTGCTGGTCTGCATCGGCCGCGCCACCAAACTCGTCGACGCCCTGCAAGCCGAGGAGAAGGAGTATGTGGCCGACGTGATGCTGGGCGCCACGACCCCGAGCCACGATCTGGAACACGAGATAGACCGGACCTACCCGTGGGAGCACATCACGCGGGAAGCGGTCGCCGAAGCCCTCGCCTCGCTCACCGGCGAGCGGCTCCAAACCCCGCCCGTCTACTCGGCCAAGAAGATCGACGGCACACGGGCCTACGAACTGGCCCGCGCCGGCGAGGAGGTCGCCGTACGCCAGGCGCTGATCAACATTTACGAAATGGAGATCGTGGAATACGACCTGCCGCGGGTGCGTATCCGCGTGCGTTGCAGCAAGGGAACCTACATCCGCTCGCTGGCCCACGAGATCGGACAGGCGCTCCGCAGCGGGGCGCACCTCACCTCGCTGCGCCGCACGCGCAGCGGCGGCTTCACGCTCGAAAAATCCTATGAGCTGGACGAATTTCTTGAAAATCTGCAAAAACTTGAAACAAAATAGACTTTTTTGCGTATAAAAAATAATCTGTCTTTGTTTTCCGGAACCTTTCCGGCAGGCGGGGCAGAGGCAAAACCGCGTTTCAGGCCCCGCCGAACGCAGAAAATGTCGAACCACATTACGTAAAAAAGAGCGTTCATCTATGAAATTATCGCAGTACGGGTATGACTTTTCACCCGAAATGCTGGCCAAATACCCGGCCGACAATCGCGACGAGTCGCGTCTGATGGTCATCAACCGCGCCAAAGGCACTATCGAGCACCGTATCTTCAAGGACATCATCGAGTATTTCGACGAAAAGGACCTGTTCGTCTTCAACGACACGAAGGTTTTCCCGGCACGCCTCTACGGCAACAAGGAGAAGACCGGCGCCGAAATCGAAATCTTCCTGCTGCGGGAACTCAACCGCGAACTGCGGCTGTGGGACGTGCTGGTGGACCCCGCGCGCAAAATCCGTATCGGCAACAAACTCTACTTCGGCGACGACGACCTGCTGGTGGCCGAGGTGATCGACAACACCACCTCGCGCGGCCGCACGCTGCGCTTCCTGTTCGACGGCTCCTACGAGGAGTTCAAGCATGCGCTCTTCGCGCTGGGCGAAACGCCTCTGCCGAAGTGGGTACGCGAGAAGGTCGAACCCGAGGACGCCGAGCGTTACCAGACCATCTTCGCCGAGAAGGAGGGCGCCGTGGCTGCCCCGACGGCCGGCATGCACTTCTCGAAACACCTGATGAAGCGCATGGAGATCAAGGGCATCGACAAGACGTTCGTGACGCTGCACGTCGGGCTGGGAAACTTCCGCACGGTGGACGTCGAGGACCTCTCGAAGCACAAGATGGACTCCGAGCAGTTCTTCGTCGAGGAGGCCGCCGCCGAAGCGGTCAACGCGGCCAAACGGCAGGAGCGCAAGGTCGTGGCGATCGGCACGACGGTGATGCGCACGATCGAAACCGCCGTATCGACCAACGGCATGATCAAACCCATGGAAGGCTGGACCAACAAGTTCATTTTCGCCCCCTACGAATTCACCGTGGCCGACGCCATGGTGACCAACCTCCATCTGCCCTACTCGACCCAGCTGATGATGGTGGCGGCTTTCGGCGGTTACGAAACCGTGATGAACGCCTACAAGGTAGCCAAGGAAGAGGGGTATCGTTTCGGCACTTACGGAGACGCGATGCTCATTCTTTAATTTTTTTTCACTACCTTTGCAGATATAAACCCTCAAAACCATGGCAAGCAAGATTCTGTACGTGTGTCAGGAGATCACCCCCTATCTTCCAGAAACGGAGGGTTCCCGGCTTTGCCGTGCGCTGACGCAGGCAATGCAGGAACGCGGGAACGAGATCCGCACCTTCATGCCCCGCTACGGCTGCATCAACGAGCGCAGGCACCAGCTGCATGAGGTTATCCGGCTGTCGGGCATGAACCTCATCATCGACGACAACGACCACCAGCTGATTATCAAGGTGGCGTCGATACCCGCGGCGCGCGTACAGATTTATTTCATCGACAACGACGACTACTTCTCGCGCAAGGCGGTGCTGACCGACGGCGCGGACAACTACTTTCAGGACAACGACGAACGGGCCATCTTTTTCGCCCGCGGCGTACTGGAAACGGTCAAGAAACTGCGCTGGACCCCGACGGTGGTGCACTGCCACGGCTGGTTCACGGCCGTGGTTCCCGTTTACCTGAAACGGATCTTCGCCGACGACCCGATCTTCCGCGACGTCAAGGTCGTGGTGTCGCTCTACGGCGACGGCTTCTCCGGGGAACTCGATCCCGGATTCGGCGCCAAGATCGCCGGCGAAGGCGTCAAGGACAAAAATCTTGCGATTCTCGACACTCCGTCATACGAAAACCTCTGCCGCTTCGTTATGGAATATGCCGACGGAGTGGTTGCGGCATCCCCGGATGTCGACCCGAAAGTATTGGACATGGCCCGCGCGAGCGGAAAGCCGATGCTCGAATACCAGTCGCCCGAGGCAGAGGACTTTTTCGATAATTACAACCGATTCTATGAAGCGATTCAATAACTTCCGCCGCATGCTGCTCCCCGTTGCAGCGCTGGCTGCCGCGATAGGACTGACCCTCGGGGGCTGTACCAAGGTGGACGATACGCTGGGCGGAAACCTCATCCCCGACAACCAGCAGATGAGGGCGGGATACGTTCAGCTCCCCCGGGCCGACGAACTGAACCCGAAGAAATACGTCGAAACACGCCTGTTCCAGACCGATTCGATCGTCAGTTCGAACATCACCTACGGCTACATGGGTTCGATGCTCAACGACACGCTGGGGCACCGTTCCGCGGGATTCCTTTCGCAGATGGTCAACTATTACAAGGTCGATTCAGGCTATTTCGGCTACATGCCGATCTTCGACTCGGCGCAGATCTTGCTCAAGGTGACCAGCTTCGGCCGCGACTCGGTGACCGAGCAATCCTTCGCGGTCTACGAGGTCGTCAGCAACAAATACCTCACCGAGAAACCCATAGCGCCCAACAAATCGCAGCGCGACTCGACCTTCTACCTCAATTTCGACCCCGTGGCGGAAGGCGTCTACAACCCCGACGAGCCGCTCTTCACCTTCACGCTCGGCGGCGAGGGCAAATACCCCTCGACCACGTCGGCCGTGACGTTGGAGCCGACCGAAGCGGGTAAAAAATACATCCGCCGCCTGATGCTTCAGGAGGGCGAGTATGCCGGCGACTACTCGATTTACAGCGCCGACAGCCTGAAATACTGGGTCGAGGCGTTCAAGGGACTTTACATCGCCCCGAACCCCGAGAAGCCGCTCACCGAGTACGGCAAGGGAACGATCTTCGCCACGGAACTGACCTATTCGGGCCTGTCGGTCTACGGACGTAACCGCGTGAAGGACGACCCCTCGCTGATCAAGGACACGATCGGCATGGTCTACTACTTCTACAAAGACGGCGCGGAATTCGGCAGCGTCTCGGTAAACAACGTCAAGCACGACTACGAGGAGGCCACGATCGCCCGAAGGATAAACATAGAGGAAGCCCGCGAGACGGCCGAGAACCGGCCCGAAAATCCCCTCGTCTATGTCGAGGGCATGGGCGGCGTGGTGACCGAGATGACCTTCAGCCCGGAGTTCTTCGCGGAGCTGGAGGCGGAGATCGCCAAGGGAAATGTCGACGGCAAGAATTTCAAAACACTCGCGTTCAGCCAGGTACGCATGTCGATCTACTTCAACGACAGCGACTACGAGTGGGAGAAGATCGCGGACGGAACGGCCGGCGACATCCTGCGCATGACCGACCAGATGAACGCATACCCGGCGCGGCTGGGCATGTACACCAATTACAAGACGCTGACGCCGATTTCGGACTACGCCTACATCTACGAGCAGAACTACGGTTCTTCGGTAACGCTCGCCTACAACGGCAAGATCAACCGCAGCCGCGGCTGCTACGTAATGGACATCACGGGCTACATGCAGCAGCTCTGGAACAGTTACATGGAAGCCAAGGCAGATGCGGGCGGCGAGGTTGCGAACATCGACTGGGACAAAGTCAAGAACCGCTCGGTATACATCGGACCCGAAGCGTACGGCCTCTACACGACCTCGTTCGGCGTGTTGCAGGGCATGCCGACACAGGCCGGGACTGCCGAACCGAACAACGCCCCGATCCGTTTCAGTATGGCGTACAACCTAATCAAGTAAACAACAGATAACCCCTTTTGCGGAACCTAAGTGTAATGCTTAGGTTTTCGCTTTTCTGAAAAAGCCATCAAAACAGCAATGCAGGAAAATTTAGTAATCGTAGAGTCCCCCGCCAAGGCCAAGACCATCGAGAAGTTTCTCGGCAAGGACTTTATCGTAAAATCGAGCTTCGGACACATCCGCGACCTTGCGAAGAAGGATCTCGGCATCAATATCGGAGAAGGCTACAAGCCCGTATACGAAATCCCCGGCGACAAGAAGAAAGTGGTCGACGAACTCACGAAACTGGCCAAGTCGAAGACCGTCTGGCTCGCCTCCGATGAGGACCGCGAAGGAGAAGCCATCGCATGGCACCTGACCGAAGTGTTGGGTCTCCCCGTCGACCGGACCAAGCGCATCGTCTTCCACGAAATCACCAAGCGGGCGATTCTGGAAGCCATCGAGAAGCCGCGCACGGTCAATATGGACCTGGTCAACGCCCAGCAGGCACGCCGCATCCTCGACCGGCTGGTCGGCTTCGAGCTGTCGCCGGTGCTGTGGAAGAAGGTACGTCCGGCGCTGTCGGCAGGCCGCGTGCAGTCGGTCGCCGTGCGCCTGATCGTGGAGCGCGAACGCGAGATCATCGCCTTCCGCTCGGCAGCCTATTTCCGTGTCGTGGCCCAGTTCTACGCCGCCGGAGACCCGGAGAAGACGCTCTTCAAGGCCGAACTTTCGTCGCGTTTCGAAACCGAGGCGCAGGCCGAAACCTTCCTGCAAAGCTGCATCGGCGCCACATTCACGGTGGCCAAGGCCGAGGAGAAACCCGCACAGCGCTACCCCGCGCCGCCGTTCACCACCTCGACGCTCCAGCAGGAGGCGGGCCGCAAGCTGGGCATGTCCGTATCGCAGACGATGTCCGTCGCGCAGCACCTCTACGAGCAGGGTCTGATCACCTACATGCGTACCGACTCGGTGAACCTCTCGCAGCAGGCGCTGGCCCAGTGCAAGGAGGAGATCACGAAACTCTACGGCGAGAAATATTCGCGCTGGTTCAACTACAAGACCAAGACCAAAGGTGCGCAGGAGGCCCACGAGGCCATCCGCCCGTCGTACATCGAGCGTCAGGAGATCGAGGGCACGCCCGCCGAGAAGAAGCTCTACGACCTGATCTGGAAGCGCACGGTCGCCTCGCAGATGGTCTGCGCCGAATTGGACCGCACGACCATCACCATCGACATGTCGGGCAGTTCGAACCAGTTCGTCGCACAGGGCGAGGTGGTCCGTTTCGACGGCTTCCTGCGCCTCTACTCCGAATCCACGGACGACGACCAGGCTGCCGAGAGCGGCGAGGGGCTGTTGCCGAAACTCACGGCCGGCGACCGGGTCCTCCCGTCGCAGATCACCGCCACGGAGCGCTTCACCTCGGCTCCGGCGCGCTATAACGAGGCCTCGCTCGTCAAACGCCTCGAAGAGCTGGGCATCGGCCGTCCTTCGACCTACGCCCCGACGATCACCACGATCATCAACCGCGGCTACGTCGTCAAACAGAACAGGGACGGGCAGAAGCGCAACTACGCACAGCTGACGCTCACGGGCGAAAAGATCGCCTCGAAGACCCTCTCGGAAAACTACGGCAAAGAGAAAAACCGACTTTCGCCGACCGACATCGGCATGGTGGTCAACGATTACCTGGAGGAGCAGTTCGGCCCGATCATCGACTACAACTTCACGGCCAGCGTAGAGAAGGAGTTCGACCGCATCGCCGAGGGCGACATCACCTGGGACAAGATGATCGACGAGTTCTACGGTCCCTTCCACAAGATGGTCGATTCGGCCATCACGACGCAGACCGCCAAGACGCGCGAAGTGCGCATTCTGGGCAACGATCCCAAGACGGGGCACATCGTGAAGGCGCGCATCGGCCGTTACGGCCCGATGGTCGAGATCGAAGGGAACGAAGGCGAGAAGGGACGCTTCGCGTCGCTCAAAAAGGGCCAGCTGATCGAGTCGATCACGCTCGAAGAGGCGCTGGAGCTTTTCGCCCTGCCCCGCGACCTGGGACAGCTGGACGGCGAGGAGCTGATGGTCGGCATCGGCAAGTACGGACCCTACGTGCGCTACGGAAAGTCGTTCGCGTCGCTGGCAAAGACCGACGACCCCTACACGATCGGCTACGACCGCGCCGTTGAGATCGTCCGCGCACACCAGGCGGCCGCGGCCGCGGCCAACACGCCGCTGAAGAGTTTCCCCGAAGATGCCGACATGCTCGTCAAGAACGGCCGCTACGGACCCTACATCGCCTACAAGGGCAAAAACTACCGCCTGCCGAAGGGAGCGAAGCCCGAGGAACTCACCCTCGACGACTGTCTGAAGATCGTCGCAGGATCGAAAAAGTAACCGCCCCGGACAAGAGGGGAAGGGTCTGGCCGCGAAACGGAAAACCGTACCGGGACTGCGAAACGACCCGCAAGAAAGCAAACACCGAAAACCGAACGATTGATGAAAAAACCGATTCTCGCCGCACTTGCGCTCTGCTACGCACTCGGAGCCGCGGCACAAACGCCCGACACGGCCGCCCCGGAAGGCTACCGTTTCACCGACGTCAAAATCCTGCCCGTCACCCCGGTCAAGGACCAGAGCCGCAGCGGAACCTGCTGGTGTTACTCGACCCTCTCGTTCCTCGAAAGCGAAATCCTCCGCGCCGGAGGTCCCGAACTGGACCTTTCGGAGATGTGGATCGTGCGCAACATCTACTTCGAAAAGGCCGTGAAATACGTCCGCCTGCACGGCTCGCTGAACCTCGCCGTCGGCGGACAGGCCCACGACGTGCTGCACGGCATCGAGGCGTACGGCATCGTCCCCGAGGAGGTCTATCCGGGACTGAACTACGGCTACGACAAACCCAATTTCGATGAGATCGACGCCGTGATCAAGGCCTACGCCGACGCGGTGATCAAGGCCGGCGGGAAGCGCAGCGACAGCCGCCTCACGACGGCCTGGCAGGCCGGGCTGAACGGCATCCTCGACGCTTATTTCGGCCCGATGCCCGGGAAGTTCACCTACCGGGGCAGGGAGTACACCCCGGCGTCGTTCGCCGCGTCGCTGCCGATCGACCTCGGCGACTACATCGAGTTCACCTCGTTCACCCACCACCCCTTCTACACGGAGTTCGCCATGGAGGTCCCCGACAACTGGAACTGGGACAAGGTATGGAACGTGCCCCTGGACGAGTTCATGCAGATCATCGACAACTCGCTGGAGAAGGGTTACACGATCTCCTGGGGAACCGACGTGAGCGAGAAGGGGTTCAGCCGCACCAAAGGTCTGGGCATCGTCCCTGAAGCCGACCTCGAAGGCATGCAGGGAACCGAAGCCGAGAAGTGGGGCAAACTCACCCAGAAGGAGAAGGACGAGGCGCTCTACAAGTTCGACAAACCCGGCAGGGAGCGCACCGTCACGCAGGAGCTTCGCCAGAAAGGCTACGACAACTACGAGACCACCGACGACCACGGCATGCAGATCGTGGGCACGGCCACCGACCAGAACGGAACGCCCTACTACAAGGTCAAGAACTCGTGGAACACGACAGGTCCCTACGACGGCTACTGGTATTTCTCGCGCCCGTTCGTCGCCTACAAGACGATGACCGTGCTGGTCAACAAAAACGCCGTTCCGAAGGCGATTCTCAAGAAAATCGGCGTCAAATAGACCGACGATCCCCGCAACGACAAAACAGCCCGGCTCCTGAGAGTGTGGGATTAAAGTGATGTAACGACTTGATTTATCGGGTCGTTACATTTTTGTATAGGGATAATAGGTAACGAAAAGGCAACGGTTTATTTTCAGCTTCTTGCGCTCAAATACCGCATTTCAAATAACCTACTGCAAGATACGAAAAATTTTTGGAATTGGCAAATCAAACAATGCATCGAAAACATTCTAAGATTCACCTCTTTATGATTTAAGTTCAAAAGCAAGAAGAAAGGGCCTCACGTAAAGTATAGGTTCTTGCGAATTTATGCCTCTTCCAGAACCTTCAATATATATGCCACGTTAATTTTGTCAAATACCAGTTAAGTCGGTATTTTTTCGTATATTGGATAATAATTATTTGGGCTGTTTATGAAACGATTTATTTATGTTTGCGCCTTTTTTCTATGCTTGTGTTCATGTTCCGAGAGCAAATACATAGCCGAAGAACTAGAACGCACGCAGGAAATAATTAACGATTACCCAGACAGTGCGTTACACTCCTTGCAAGCTATCGTCCCCGGCAGTATTCGCAAAAAATCGACTAAAGCACATTATGGGCTGCTTTATTCGCTGGCGTTGGATAAAACAGGACAAACCATAGATACCGATTCGATGCTCCGTCCTGCAGTAAACTATTTCATGCGCAAAGGCACGAACCGACAAAAGTTCCTTTCTTGGTATTGTCTGGGGCGCATGGAATACAGCACAAATAATTATCAGAAAGCAACCGAATCATATCTTAAAGCGTTGGAGTATCGGGATATAATAGATGATCCTTACCTAATCGGAGTATGTAACTTCGTGTTAGGAGAATTGAATTTGAAGCAGAATAATTATCAAAGGGCTTTGTTTTATTATCAAGAAGCCTACGAAAACTATCAGGCTGCAAATAAAACCAAACACCAAGTCAGCGCTAAAATTGCCATTGCCGCTGTTTACTACATGGAGAACGAAGACGACAACGCGCTCCGGGATTATCGAGAAGCATTGAATCTATCCGAACAATTCGGGTATAAGGATTTTCAGGTGTACTGCCTGCGTTGTTTAATCGGGATTCTTTCGAACAAAGGCGTAACCAACGAAACCAACGATTATGTAGGCCGTTTTCTCCAGTTGTCGGATGATTTATCGCCGAATGATTGCTGTGTTTTGGGGGAATATTATTTGCGTATCAATAAACCGGACAGCGCCGAATATTATTTGAACGCAGCGATTTCAGCCAATATTGGAGGGCCGCGCGAAAACGATGCGGCAGCTAAAATTCTCCTTGCCGAAGCCTATACGCTAAATGAGGATTACCGAGCGGCCTGCTATATGCAGAAGGAGTGTCTTGCTTTATGTGATTCGATACATTTAAGCTATATGAATAATTCTGCGGCTGAAACCGAACTGCGATATAAAGACGAACGCTTGGAATTTGAACGCTATCGCTCCAGTGTAAGACAAAATGTAATTTATATTATCGCTTTGGTTTCAGTCATAGCGATCTGCGGCATTATTTATATCTTCTACCGCAGAAATAAGATGCAGAAACAAAGAATCGAGGAATATCTGACGCTGATTGAAGAACTAAATAAGACCAAATTGCAAATACCCGATGCCGCAAAAATTAGTGAACTGCTTAATACGCGCTTTCAAGTCCTGAAAGAACTTGCAAAAACCTATTACGAGTTTGAAAATTCCCCGGCTCTTACCAAGAAAGTCAAAGGCATTTTATCCGAAAAGATTTTGGATAAAACGATAATATCGGATTTAGAGAATACCCTAAATCAACAATACGATAATGTGATTTCTAATTTCAAGTCCGAATATCCGAAAATCAAGCCATGTTTCGTGGAATTGCTATGCCTGCTCTATGCCGGATTTTCACCGCAACAGATAAGCGTTATTACCAATGAAACGCTAAAAACAATATACATGCGGAAGTTCCATTTGAAAAAGAAAATAATAGCTTCGCATATTACAACCAAAGATGTGATTCTCAATATTATTTCGTAAATATCAGATAATCAATATTTTTGCCAGCAAAACTTGTTGACAATAAAGATTTGCTGGTAATTTGCTGATTTAGAGCATATTAGAGCAAGGCCCGAAAACTGAAAAATTTTCGGGCTTTTTGATGTGTATAATAGCCTGTATTTCAGGCAGGAATTCTCCTTGTTTGAAAAATTTTTAGCGGCCCTTATTTTTTGGGTTTCGGGGACATTTGCTCTAATTTTGAAATACACAAATATCTCACTCTAAATCGAATAAACTTATGAAAAAATTATCTTTTGCAATGTTCGTAATTGTAGGTTTGTTCATGCTGTTTTCCGGCATCCATTCAGTATATGGTGGCGGCAAGCAGCAAGCAAAAGAAGCGGTTATCGTCAAGCAGGTAAAAGTCGGCGGCGGCCCCGTTTGTCTATCAGAAAACACACCGCTTGTATTCTATGATCGTTCGATGGATATAATAGAGGTCATTTTTACATCGGGCACAGAGAGTAAAACGGGACTGTTGGTAATTTCCGGCAACTATGGTCAGGTTACAGAACAGTTCGACCTTTTCAACGGGAAAAGCATCATTCCGATCCCCGAACTGGAACCGGGATTTTACACGATCGAACTGTCGATAGACAAAAATATTTTTGCAGGTGATTTATTCATCGAATAACACAATGTAAGACAAAGAAAGGGAGGACAGAAGTAGCTACTAGTCGTATTGTCAGACTGCTAATCCACCATATTCCAAACTCTCTAGTGCAAGTCTTTATTACACACACAAAAATTCACTACTAACTTAAACTTCAAGGCCATGAAAAAAGTATTAGCATTAATTGTATTGTGTTTCATCGCATTTAATAGCCATGCACAATTAAGATATCAGAATGGTTATTTGGTTTATAACGCTATGGAGCGTTATAACGGATATATGACTAATTGGGAGGGTTGGGCACATTGTTGGAAATTCGGCGATCGGATGATAAAATTCGACCTCGGCCCCGCAGATTCGCGCGTTTCCAGCAACTCCGACAAACTCGTACTCTACGATACGGAGAATGGCGGTTTCATCGACCTGTACGCCCGTAACGTCTATACGAACTCCGATGCCGCTTCGAAAACTAATATCCAGTCGTTAGGTAACGCAATGGCAACCCTTGCGCAACTGCGTCCCGTATCGTTTGAATGGGCCGATAAGGCGCATTATTTCAAGACCAGCCGACGTTCGACGGGTATTTCCAATCCCAAAGAAATGGGATTCATTGCCCAAGAGATCGAGCAGGTACTTCCCGACATCGTGGCCGTGGATTGCGAGGGCCACCGCGTCGTAAATTACAGCGCATTGATTCCTCTGCTTACCAAGTCGATTCAGGAGCTTAACAGCCAGATCGAAACTCTGAAAGCAGAAATCGAAGCGCTCAAATCCGGAAAATAATTAAACGCCAATTATTATGAAAAGAATACTGAATATAATCGGTATTTTCTTTCTGTCGATAATAGTATTCACCAGTTGCCAGAAGTCGCCGGAAGAACTGAACGAGGGTTCTCCGCAAACGAGGGCCGCGGGTGTAACTGGAACCTATTATTGGTATAACGGAGAGAAAATTTACCTGACCCCGAAAAATGATAAACAGTTCATCCTTTTTAAAACATCGGATGCCAATAGTTTATCATCGCTCTTTACAGCGTCCGCACCGGGCACAAGCAAGGCGGAAACTTCTATGCAGAAAGTTGTTCTTTCATCTCATTTGGAGCCAATCGACGAAAACAACTCTTTGCCTGCGGAGGATTATAGTTGGGCTACGATTTCCACAAATGATTTAAACGCAGCGAAATCATCAGCTATAATTTATTCTGCCCCCTATTTCACGTTACCCGACGGAAAAGAAGCGGGATTGAGCCATCTATTTTATGTAAAAGTGAAATCTATAAAAGATTTGCGTACTCTCCAACAGTTCGCCGAAGAAAACAAAGTGACGATACTCGGCAGAAACGGATATATGCGTGACTGGTACACGCTTTCCTGCACCAATGAATCCGCAGGCAATGCGTTGGACATGGCTAACATATTTTATGAAACCGGGCTTTTCGAGGCTTGTCAGCCGGATTTGATGTGTGACGATGACTTATATGCCGTGGTAAACGATCCGCTTTACAGTTCGCAGTGGCATTTGAAAAACACGGCGACCGCTGGAGTAGACATTAACTTCGAAAACGCGCGGGCAGAAAGTTTAGGATCTGAAAACATTATTGTCGCTGTTGTCGATCATGGAATACAGTTAGATCACCCCGATTTGAATGTCCACACAATCAGCTACGACAGTGAAACCGGAACTCGTCCGAGCAAGGTTTATGGCACTCATGGGACTAATTGTTCTGGATTTATCAGTGCTAAAACCAATAATGGAATCGGCATCGCTTCAATAGCTCCTAACTGCAAACTGATGTCTATAAGTAATACGCTTATGGGAAATCCCGACAGTCGGCAGAAAAGGGCCGATGCAATCAATTTTGCCTGCAATAATGGCGCTGCCGTTATTTCGAATTCATGGGGTTCTTCGGTCAAATACCAAGTCATTGACGATGCTATTTCCAATGCGTTGAGAAACGGACGTTCGGGAAAGGGGTGCGTCGTTGTGTTTGCATCAGGCAATGATTATCAATCGACCGTTGGTTATCCGGCAAATTGTAATCCCGAAGTTATAGCGGTGGGTGCAATCAGCAGCAGCGGTATGCGGGCATCGTTCAGCAATTATGGTTCTGCTCTGGATGTTGTTGCACCGGGTGAGGATGTTATTACAACCACCACTAATAGCGGTTATTCATCCGCCATTAGCGGGACTTCGTTTGCTTGTCCGCTTGTCGCAGGGGTTGCCGCATTGGTTCTTTCCGTAAATCCGGATTTGACGCAAAAGCAGGTTGCGGATATTATCGAAAGTACGGCTAAAAAGTGTGGCAACTATTCCTATACGACCCAATCGGGCCACACCAACGGAACTTGGAACAACCAAATGGGCTATGGTTTGGTAGATGCTTACGCCGCTGTTATAAAGGCAAAAAACACAGGTTCTACCGTCTATTTCAACGACAAGACGGTAACAACCGATACTGTTATTTCGGGTGATGAGATTTCCGCGACGAACGTAACCGTTAAGAATAATGCCAAGCTGACGTTTACCAACGCCAAGAGCATTATTATCACACAACCTTTTACCGTCGAACTCACTTCGTCATTAGAACTTTCCTTACAGTAATTTTTACCGATAAGGCGGAGAATCGGATTCTCCGCCTTTGTTTTTTCAAATTTCCACCATGCAAACACGCCATCAGGATCGTTCCGCCTACTTTGAAGAAACAGCAACTTCCTGCCGGAACTATTATCTCCCTTACATTGAACAGCACACATCCTTGAAATTCGGCCGTAACTGCCGGGTAATGGAGGTCGGTTGCGGCTTTGGCGGCATTCTTTCCATTTTTGCGGCAAAGGGGGCCACGGTAACAGGAATAGATATTCATAAACCGTCAATCGAAACCGCAAAGACACTTTTCGCCGAAAGGGGGTTGAAAGGGACGTTTATCTGTTCGGACATTTTCGATTACAGCGACACACAACCTTACGACCTGATTATCCTGCACGATGCGTTGGAGCATATTCCCGAAAAAGAGCGGTTGATGTTGCATTTAAAATCCTTTTTGAAAGCTGACGGCCTTTTGTATCTGGGATTCCCCGCATGGCAAATGCCGTTCGGGGGACATCAGCAAATGGCGAAGAACCGGATTATCGCCAATTGTCCTTACATCCACCTGTTGCCCCGATCTCTTTTCCGTTTCGTGTTCAGGGCATGCGGCGAAAAGGAAAGTACTGTGAAATGTTTTTTTGAAATTCGGGATACGCGCATCACTATCGAGGGTTTCCATAAATTAGTAACGGCAACGGGATTACGTATAGTGAATCAGCGGCTATATTTCATAAACCCGAATTATCAAGTGAAATTCGGATTGAAACCGCGCATACTATCTCCAGTTATCGGGAAAATACCTTATGTGAGAAATTTTTTCACGACGACCTGCTACTATCTGCTGGCAAAGCAGGAGGAGGCTAATTAATCTCCAGATCGAGCGATATTTTCGCTTCGCTCGGAACAAACGGAACCAACTGCGCTACACGCCATTTCGGGGCTTCGGTGGTGTCGTTCAGCAGAAAAGTTACGGAATATATATATTGAGCATCCGCCTTTACAAAGTTTTTTTTGACGCTTTCGATTCCGTTTGTGGCCTGTCCTGCAACCAAAAGGAGCGTGTTCTTTTCGAAGTCTATATCTTCGGGCAATTTGTCGTTGGGAAATATAAAATCCGCCAGTTCCGCTTGGCTGCGAATCACGATCAGTTGATTGGCGGGCGTTTCAGCCCAGTTCCAAAGAGGATTCAGCGTATAATCGGCGCAGGACAAAGTAGTAGCGTTTCCCTGCGTATTATCATCTGGGGTATCAGTCTTTGTTTGATTCATCTCCACGGACGTACAACCCGTCACGGTAAACAGAGCCATTGCGATAAGACAAATGATCTTTTTCATAGCTTTGGTTTTTCAGTTTGACGATCAAATAGCGTTCCCGATTTTTATTTCGGCACAGCATCCTTGCGCATATCGTCTGAAATATAAGGTATTCATTTACAAAGATAAGAATTTTGGATAAGAAACAAACTATTTAAATAAAAAGCCGGACTTTATGGCTCCTGTTTGACATTATTATAGCGACTTCCACATAACGAAAACAACTGCGTCAATCAATCCTCTTCCTTTCGAAGGATTCGACATTGACATTGAAAATACGCCCTTCATATCTGATGCTCGACATCATATATCCCGTAATGTGAGGCATGCCGTGATTAAAATGAATGATGCAACCCTGTGAACATATCATATAATTTTTAATACATCTATATCCCTTACTTATGTGATCTCCGTTTTTTTCGCCGTTGTATCAGCCGTTGCTGTTCTTCATAAGCCCGCGTGTCGGCCAAATCCAATACCGTATCGACAATGCCAGAAATAGGATTGGCGGCATGGTTTTGCTCTTCGTGTTTCTGTTCCGCTTGTCGTTCTGCAACCTGCCGCACCTCTTTCGGAGCCGGATACAATTCGTTGAAGACATTCGCCGAAAACTCTTTGCCCAATACCGACCCGTTGGCAACGATACCTTTGTTATGGTCAATGAAAGTCACGCCATAGATTCTGCCGACCGGGTTGATGCGAAAGATCGCGTCGATGTTCTCCGCTTTGAGCAACTGCCGAAACTCGTCCCGTGTATTGTTCGGACTCATAGCATCTTTGACCGTTTGCCGCAGCTGGTCGAGTGTGCCTTCTTTTTTCAGTTTTATTTTCGAGTTTTCATAATACCTTTGAAGGGCTTTATAACCTACATCTTTCCCTATTTTGCTCGATTTGAACGGCGTGCCGATTCCATATCCGTCGTCGGTCAGGGCACCGTAGATAATCCCCGCATAATTTCTGCCGTCGATAGTTCCCGTACGTTCTTCGACCGAAATATTGAAGCGTTCCAGCAGCGTGCGAAACTCTCCGTAGGACGAGCATTTGTAATTTCGCAGGCACGACCGGACGACGGACGAGATCCGTTGCTTGACATTCCCCTCGGGATAATTCACTTTCCGCAGGCCCTCCCTGTCCGTCAGTTCCTGCCCCTTGACACTCGGCTGCAGGCCGTATTTACACTCCAGATCACGCAATATCTCCATCGAACGTCGGGCCTCGAAATCATGCGGGAGTTTGCGGCCCTGCTCATCGACGCGCAGCGACACGATATGGAGATGCTCTCTGGAAATGTCCTTGTGCTTGAAAACGATATAAGGCTGTTCGCCGTAACCCATGCGTTCCATGTACGGCGATTTTCCGGAGCTGTTCGTCTGTCAGCCTGTCCTCCGGTGAAGGGTTCAGCGAGGCATGGAAAACCGTGTTCGTAGTCCTGCGGTTGGCTTCGAGGTACGGCATGAAGCTCTCCATGCAGACGTCAATATCAAGGCGTCCGCATTTATCGTATGGTTCGAGCATCTTCTGCCAAAGCAGCACCTCGGCTTCATCCTTATCCACTTTCTCCTTATTGTAGTATAACGCTCCACCGGGCGAGGAGCCCGATCTTATATTCGCAACCATTCCTTAGCCTGTTTTGTGAGGTTCAGAATCTCGATGCTCAGGGCCTTCAACTCGCGGGTTCGCTGCTCCAGCATAGCGATCTGATGCGGGATAGCAACGTTAGAAAAGTGCGCGTTGATGGCTTTTACAATCTGGTTATAGTTGTTCCCGAGCTTTTGAAATTGGAAATAAAAGTCATTCAGACGGGCAATAAACTGCACTTTCGAAGGGTCGCGTTTAACGACAACGAACTCCTCGCCGAAGATGCGTTTTACGATAAATCGGCTGCGGTTATGCTCCAATCCCGCCTTACAAAGCATCTGCTTAAAGCGGATATTCTCTTCCGTGGTGAGTTTGAAATTATACCTGTGGATTCTGGGATCTGTCGTTGTCGGGCGTCCGATCCTCTTTTTTGTGGTTGTCATCAGTCTGGTAGTTTAAGTGGCGTGACTCGGGAACGCCACCCGGCCTCGCAGAGCGAGCACCTTTCGTATGCCGAAAAACTTTTCGGCATACAAAGGTACAGCTCGCTGTTTCTTTGCAGAAACAAAAATCCGCGCCGGAGAATTTCTATCGAAAGTTTGAAAACTCCTCCGTTACGGCTTCCGGGGACGGGTCGGTTCCCGGTGCAATATTACAACCGTCCGGGCGCAAAAAAAAGCCATCGGTGCGGACTGGAGCGGTCGTGAGCGGACATCGGAACCGAGGTATTTCAGTCGGTTGTATCTTGCAGCATGAAAGGTCGGTTTTCTTATTCCGGTCATTATCCCGATATAAACCGCATGAAACGGAAAACGGTATTTTGAATGGTTTAAAACATAAAACCGGACATACACGCTTTACGACAGTATAGCTAACAATCAATCTCAAAAACGTTGCACCATGGATTCATTGAAAGAAACAGACAAACCTGCACCCAATCCTTCTAAACATCCCCGTATCGAAGTCGACGAGGAGCTGATGCGTCAGATGATCGCCGGACAGGCCCCTTTGGATTCGAAAGTCGTCCGCAGGATTCCCGAACCGGAAGAGGAAGATACGGACACTCCTGAGGGAAACACATCGGAAACGGTATCCGGAGTATCGGCACCGACTGCTGAAAAAACAGACGTCGGCACCCAAACGACTCCCGTAAAGGAGTCTTCCGGATTCCGGCGTAAAAAGATCGCGCTGCCGGATTTCGAACGCACGTTCTTCGCGTCGGTGGATTGCCGTAACCGCTCGGCGATCTATGTCAGTACCCGAACCAAGCACAAAGTGTCGGAAATACTCCACCTGTTGGGTGATGACACGACAAGGCTTACGGCTTTGGCCGACAATATGCTGCGCTTCGTAATCGCAATTTACAGCGACGAGCTGAATTATCTCCACGAAAAAAAGAACAACAGACGACCGTTTTGAACAGGCAATGCAATGACCGGTTACTTCGGGCTTCTGATATGCGTGCTGCGGAGCAGCCGCCCGTTGGGTAGCGTCCGGGGCGCAGAAAGTCGCCTATTCCGACGGTAGCGGCCAGCAAAATGCCGGAGATGGAAATCCGCAAGGCTCGCCTTTCGGGCGATTCGCATGGCCTTGCGGATTTTCAGCTCCGGTGTTTAATTCCCTGCCGGCGGAAATAGGGAATATTAGATATACGATATTCCGGGATAACGCCGGGTTATTGAGCAATCTTGAAGACGCTGTCGAGTTTTTCGCTCAACGCCGCCATATCCTGCCCGATTTTGTCATTGGTAATTTGGGCGTAGATTTGGGTCGTGGTGATATGTTTATGTCCCAGCATCTTGCTGACCGTTTCCAGAGGTACGCCCTGCGTAAGCGTGACCGTTGTGGCAAAGGTATGCCGCGCCATGTGGATCGTCGGGTTGAACGACAGACCAGCATGTCTGGCAACATGACGTAACGACATGTTCAGTGTTTTATAAGTGCCT